>LSCF01000033.1 GCA_001577025.1 Fidelibacterota bacterium TCS55
GACTAATAATTACATATCTATAAAGACTAAAGATTCTTTTGAAAAAGAAATTACTGAACTTGACTGGTCTAATGATCTTCAAAAAAACTCTGAAATACTTGATTTATGCATTCAAAATTTTAAAGAGAAGCCTCTTTCAAAAGAAGGATTTCCTGAATCTCAACTTGAGACCAGGTTAGAATCAGTTCAGGCATTAATGAGTGCAGATAGCCTTGTAGACATAACAAAAAACATATTGACCAACTCTACTCAAGATGAATGGTTTAAAAGGGGTATTAAAGGACTAGCAAATGGGTGCCCTACTTCTGCTCATATTATCTGGGAACAAAGTAAATTTGAAAAAAGTAAAAACTTAAAGGAAGTATTTAAATTTGAGTTAGATCTGGCTATACAGGTTACGAGACATCCAGACTTCACTGAGGGTATTAGGGCTGTCATCATAGATAAGGATAATCAACCTCAATGGAGTTATGCTGACATTAATGACCTTCCAAGAGAATGGATACAAGAGCATCTGGAACCGGCTTGGGATAAAAACCCTCTTGATAACTTAGAAAATTAAAAAAGGAAAAGCAGTATGAAAAAAATAGGTTTTATAGGTTTAGGAAATATGGGTGAGCCTATGGCTACCAATCTTGTGAAAGCAGGGTTTGAAGTTATTGGATTTGATTTGATGGAAGATGCTAAAAAGAAAGCGGAACGAAATGGAATACAAATTGCTAAAGATGCAGTTTCAACTTTAGAAAACGTAGATGCTCTTATAAGTATGCTTCCAGCCAGTGAGCATGTGGAATCCTTATATCTGGGAGAAGAAGGACTGCTATCTAAATTAGATAAAACAGTGCTTATAATTGATTGCTCAACGATCGCTCCTGACTCATCTATAAAAGTAGCCAACCAAGCTAAAGACTTAGACCTTTCTATGATTGACGCGCCAGTGTCCGGTGGAGTTGTAGGTGCGCAAGAAAGCACACTTACTTTCATAGTTGGTGGCGCAGAAAACAATGTGGAAAGAGCCAGGCCCCTATTAGAAAAAATGGGTAGTAATATTTTTCATGCAGGGAGTAATGGAGCCGGTCAAGTAGCAAAGGTTTGTAATAATATGCTGTTGGCTATCCACATGTGTGGAACAGCTGAAGCAATCTCTTTGGGTTCGCCGATCCGGCGCATGGATGTTTTCTTGGCAATGGACTCCACCATTTCATCATAAGTAACATTGGCATTTTCAGCCCATTTTTCCAGCAATTCCTTCAGTCGTTCTGTATTCGTATATCCCGGCAATATATTATTCACTGTGATCCCATCGGGCCCCAATTCCAAGGCCAGAGTCTTGGCCCATTGGGCTACTGCACCGCGAATAGAATTGGATACACCCAATCCGGGGATCACTTGCCGTACAGATGTAGAAAGAATATTGATGATACGACCATAGCCAAGTTCTTTCATTCCTGGAACAACAGCTTGTGCAAGGTATTGGTTACCGATCATGTGGCGACGAAAGGCCGCCTCAAATTCATCTGCTTCCGCTTCTATTAATGGACCTCCATGGGGACCACCTGTATTATTCATGAGGATATGAACCGGACCTGTCTCTGCAATATGTGACGTTACCTTCTGCTTCAGATCATCCTGGTCATCAAAATCTGCACATATAATACCATGTCCTGAACCGGACAATTCTTCCAAGGTAGTTTGAAGTTTATGTTCATTACGTGCAGCCAATACAATTTCAGCTCCCCGTTCTGCCATGAGCATTCCGCAGGCTTTTCCGATTCCGTCTGTGCTTCCGCACACCAATGCCCGTTTACCCTCAAGACTCAAGTTCATTTCTTTACGCCTGCATCGTAATAAAATCCCAGATTCCTCACAATATGTTTTGGCAATTCAGGTAGGGCTGATCGAGGAATTAAAAATGTGGTCAAGGCACTGATATCACTAAAAATACGGTGCTTTTCAGCAGTTTGATTTAAGTAAGTTGAACCTGTAGACCCGCCTGTCCCAATTTTTCTGCCAATCATGCGAGACACCATTAGTGCATGACGATATCGCCAAGTCGTAAATAATTCATCCACATCAGCCAGTTTTGTGAGCAATCGATGTGGATTATGCAATATAGGCTGTTCTCGATACAGAAGGATTAATAGGGCAGCCTGAGTTGCTTTGTGGGAAAGTCGCCATTCCCCTTTAGAAACAAGGGCATTATGCTGTGTTTGATCCAGTACCACGCCAAATGAAGATTCTGTTTTCGCATATTCGTCTAAATGCTTTTGTTTTTCTTTTTCCGACAAATTTTCATTGTTTTCAATTAAGTGACGATCGCTGGCAATCATTGTTCTTACGGCAGAAGCATATTCATTCCAAAATGAAGTTTTACCCCATTGCAAAAACGGAGTTCGTTCTAACCATTTTTCTAATAATTTAAATAAAGATGGACTGGACTCACTTCCCTTCACTTCATCATCATCGGATGATTTAAGATAAGATCGATAATGGGTTCCACCGTAAGAAAATCGTTTATCCGGCTGCAAACCAAGTTTATTCTCGATTAGCCGAAACTGTACGCTCTGAAACCCCGATGCTGGGATGAGAAAATCTCTAAAATCCAAAAAGTCCATAGGTGTCATGGTTTCGAGTACACGAATCTGGTCGATAAGAATTTTTTGAATTTCAATAATGCGATCTAGACGAGAAACTGCCGTTCCTACATGAGATTCATTGATTTCATTCTCTTTAAATATTGATAAAAAATCATCTAATTCAAAAATGATCTGCTTAAACCATAATTCATATACCTGATGAATAATAATAAAGAGCATTTCGTCATGGGCGTGGGCACCAAATTCATCACTCTTAAGGTGTTGACTATCTAGGATCTTTTTTAAATGTAGATAATCATTATAATACTGAGGTGGATATGGTTTATCTTTTGCCATGGGGTTCAGAATCTAATCTTGAAAATGAATCTGCTTTTCTCGTCGGCAGAAAATAGGACAAAACTTATAATTTACAATGAAAAATTAGAGAGACCGTTCAGCGGCTTCAACTGTATTCTCAACCAGCATAGCGATGGTCATGGGTCCAACGCCACCGGGAACAGGTGTCAGTGCGGATGCTTTTTCTTTCAATGATGTTTCTTCCCCATCGCCCACCAATTTATATCCTTTGTCAGAATTATCCTCCAAGCGATTAATCCCCACATCAATCACGACTGCACCTTCTTTAATATGATCACCTTTGAGGAATTCAGGATATCCCAAGGCAAGAATGACTGCATCTGCCTGGCGCGTAAATTGAAAAATATCTTTTGTACCCGAATGACAAATGGTTACGGTTGCATTGGCCATGGGACTTTTAAGACTGGTTAGTATTGAAATTGGTCTACCCACAATATTACTTCGACCGACAACCACCACATGCTTCCCAGATAGATCGATATCATAATGAGATAGAATCCGCATAATGCCCTTGGGGGTACATGGAATGAATGTGGGTTTACCTGCAGTCAAATTGCCAAGGTTAACAGGATTAAACCCATCTACATCCTTCTCTGGAGATATCGTATTTAGAATTTTATCGCTATCAATATGCTTTGGAAGTGGCAATTGAACTAATATGCCATTAAACCGTTTATCTGAATTCAAGATATGTATATGGGATATGAGGTCATCCTCGGATGTTTCTACTGGTAGTCTTAAGGTTTCTGAAAATAAATCGAGTTCAGAAAATTTTTTAGTTTTACTATTTACATATACTTGAGAGGCAGGATCTTCGCCAACAAGAAGAACAGCTAAACCAGGAGTGATTCCTTTGGTTTTTAGAGTATTAATACGGGAAGTAAGCCCATCATAAACTGCAGAGCTGACCGTTTTTCCGGATAAGATTTGCGTATCCATGGTCAGTGATTAAAATTTATTGCTGAATTGATTCTTCAACAATTTCAATCAATGAAGAGACCTTTCGCTCCACTTCATTCTTGATTTTGTCTTGATCTCGCTTTTCAGCGAATAATTCATCCGAAATATTCATGGCTGCAAGTATGGCCACTTTTGCAGGCACCTGTGGTGTGGCCAATTCATCCTGAACTTCCCTCATTTTCCCATCCACATATTCGGCGATATTTTTTATGTAGGTGGCGTCGGCTGGTGCCTTAATAGTGTATTCTTGGCCGTAGATGGTCACCTTGACATAATTTTCACTGTTGTCCATTTGATCACTCATTATTTTCTTATCTTAATTTAGCACTGAATTTATTAGAAACCACTTTGATAATTCCATCTATCACGGAATTTACATCTTTATCTTCAAGTGTTTTAGAAGTGCTTTGAAAAACAAGATTGATTGCGATTGCTTTTTTACCTTCCCCAACCGATTCATGCCGAAAAATATTGATCGGTTCAGATTGGATTAAAATATTTTTGCCATTTTTCTGAATGGCATCCATGACGTCGCCTAATGGAGTGGACTCATCCATGACAAAATTCAAATCACGCTCAACAACAGGATAGTTTACAATGCTACGATATGTAGGCTCTTCATGGGCTATCTCAATTAATGCATTCAAATCAAATTGAAATCCATAACATGGCCCAACATCTGACTGAATTGTTTTAGCAAATTGCGGCGACACTCTCCCCATATATCCAATATTATCTTTACCAATCAAAATTTCAGATGCATTGGACAAACCGTAAGGATTATCATCTACAGCAGCTGATGAATAATTGTTCACATTGAGCCGTGTCATAAGTCCTTCAATTACCCCTTTCAATACATAAAAATCGGCAGATCTATCATATCTTCTATGAACAGATGCTTTTGAGAATCGACCATAAATAATTCCAGACAACTGAAACTTTTCTCGAACCCCTTCCAATCCGGGCTTTGTTTGTTCAAATACGTTTCCCCACTCAAAGAGCATGAGATCGGGATGTCCATTCTTTATATTAAAATCCACAGTTTCCATCAGTCCGGTAAATAAGCTGGTCCGAAGCTGACTCACTGTATCGGACAAAGGATTCATCATTTTCACCGATTCAAAATCCAGGATGGATACTTTTTCTTCTGATTGAAGGGAATTATTAAATACCTGAGTAAATCCAAAACCAGATAGAATTGAAATAATTTTTGAGAGTCCTTTCTGGGGATCAGGCCGATCACCACTCATAATACCTTCATAATGGAATTTGGAGGGCACATTGTCATAACCGAATAGACGTATCACTTCTTCAATTAGGTCTACTTCCCTTTCGATGTCCGGCCGCCATGACGGCGGTGTGCAATTCCATGAATTGGATTGTCCATTCACAACACACCCAATACCGGTAAGTGCTCTTACTACAAAGTCGTCTGTTATATCGCATCCAGATAGTAGGTCTAGTTTTTCCCTTGTTAAAACGATCTCATCCTGTGTAATCCGTTTTGGATATGGATCTACGATACCGGGTATCCATTCTCCATCTGCAACCTCTTCTAAGAGGGTTATGGTACGCCAAAATGCTTTTTCAGCTCCATTTGGATCTGCACCCCGCTCAAATCGCTTTGAAGCATCTGTGGACATTCCCAGAGCTTTGGCCCCTTTTCGTACTGTAGGTGGATCAAAATATGCACTTTCAATCAATACAGTTGTGGTTTGCTCAGTGACGGCACTATCGAGCCCACCCATAATTCCCGCAATGGCAACAGGTTCTTTACCATTGGTGATAAGCAACTCATTTGGAGACACTTTTCGTTCCAATTCATCCAAAGTGGTAATCTTTTCCCCTTTTTTTCCTCGGCGGATTAATATTTCTTGGGACCCCAATTGATTGTAGTCAAACATATGCGTGGGGTGTCCCATTTCCATGAGGACAAAATTTGAAATATCGACAATATTGTTAATACTTCGCTGACCGACGGATTCCAGTCTAGTCTTCAGCCAATCCGGTGAATCACCCACTTTTACATTTTTCACCACACCTGCGATATATCGAGGACAGTCATTTTCATCTTCAAAGGAAAGACTGATAAGTGACTCAGCTTCATTAGACTTGAATTTTCTCGGGGAATAATCTGGCATTTTAAGATCAGATTCCGATTGAATGGCCAAATCTCTGGCCACACCTAAATGAGAAAAACAATCGGGACGGTTGGGGGTTATATCCAATTCAATTCGATCGAAATGCGCATCGATATAGCTAAGAAAAGATTGTCCAGGCTCTGCTGCATCATTAAGGACCATAATCCCTTCGTGCTCATCTGAAATCTTCAACTCCCTTTCAGAGCAAATCATGCCTTGGCTCACCTCGCCTCGAATTTTTGCTTTTCCAATTTTAAAATTACCAGGTAAAACTGCGCCAACAGGTGCGAATGCAACTTTTTGTCCCTTATCCACATTCGGAGCGCCACAAACAACGGGGTAGGTTTTTTCACCATTAAATACTTCACATAAACTTAAGCGGTCTGCATTCGGATGTTTGATTTTTGAGGTGACTTCACCAATAATAATATCACCTAAACCGGATGTGTCTAAATCGAGCTCGGCTTCAAGGCCGAGCATAGTTAATTGTTCCGCAACCTCTTGAGTACCTCCCTCAAGAGAAATAAATGACTTGAGCCAATCAATAGAAATTTTCATTAAAATTGCTCCAAGAAGCGCATGTCGCCTTGATAAAAATGTCGTATATCATCAATGCCATATTTCAGCATACAAATCCGTTCAACACCCATACCGAAGGCGAAACCGTGCCAAATATTTGGGTCCACATTGACGGATTTAAATACTTCTGGATCAACCATTCCGCAGCCAAGTATTTCCAGCCATTGGTCGCGTTTTTCACTCCAAATATCCACTTCGGCGCTGGGTTCCGTGAATGGGAAAAAACTGGGTCGAAATCTCATTTTGGTATTTGATCCAAACATCCGCTTAACAAAATATTCTAAAATGCCTTTTTGATCGGCAAAGGATACATGTTTATCTACATAAATACCCTCAACCTGATGGAATAGGCAATAGCTCTTAAAGCTGATGGCCTCATTTCTATAAACGCGTCCTGGTACAATATGGCGAAGTGGTGGATCCTGATCTTCCATCAAATGGATTTGCACATTAGATGTATGGGTACGAAGTACCGTTTCGGGATCAATAAAAAATGTATCCTGCATATCCCGGGCAGGATGTTCCGGTGGAAAATTCAACGCGGTAAAATTATGAAAGTCATCATCCACTTCCGGTCCATAAGCAACTGAAAATCCTACATCCATAAAAATGGATTTTATCTCATCCATGGTTTGCTGAAGTGGATGAACATGTCCAATGGGGAATGTTAATCCCGGCAATGAATAATCTACATTATCTTCTGCAGACGATTCCTCGTCACCTTGGGTGTTGGCTTCAAACGCTTTTGATAATTCTTGTTTAAGTTCATTGAGGAGTTGACCGGCCAATGGTCGATCTTTGTCCTCTATATTTTTCATGCCGGCAAATAATCCGGCGACCAGACCTTTACGGCCCATATATTTCACACGTAAGGATTCAACGGATTGAGTATCCGTTGGAAAGGGATCAGAATCGGCCCGAAATTGCTCCCGGACCGATTCGATTGATTCCTTCAGTTGCATCTAGCTGTTAACAGCCTTTGCGAGCTCAGCAAAAGCATTGGGCTCATTCATGGCCATGTCGGCCAATACCTTGCGGTCGAGATCAATTCCTTTTGTTTTGAGTCCGGAGATGAACTGAGAATAGGACAAGCCGTGTTGCCGCGCAGCTGCATTAATACGGATAATCCACAGACGGCGAAACTGGCGTTTCCTTTGTCTGCGATCCCTATATGCATACAGTCCTGCCTTCTCTACTGCATCTTTAGCAGCTTTGAAGTTGCGGCTCCGGGCACCATAGTAGCCCTTGGCCTGCTTTACTACTTTGCGATGTCTTCTGTGCCGTGGCACAGAACTATTTGCTCTAGGCATATCTCTATTCTCCTATTTATTGAGCAATCATCCGACGGACGCGCTTTTCTTCAGAACCGTCTACCAAGTCAGGTTGACGCATCTTCCGTTTTGCACTGTTACTCCGGCGAATGAGCATATGGCTATGGTTTGCTTTGTTTCGTCTTATTTTACCAGTACCTGTCAAACGAAATCGTTTGGCGGCACTGCGTCTTGTTTTCTGCTTAGGCATTGACTTTCTCCTATTTACCAGTCAAAACGATCGTCTGACGACGACCTTCCAAGTCTCCATGCTTTTCTACGACGGCCAAATCGGAAAGCATATCAATTACACGGTTCAGTACATCCAAACCCAAATCGGTTCTGGATAACTCTCTACCGCGATACATTAGGGTGACTTTCAATTTGCACCCATTGGATAAAAATTTTCGGCCTCGGTTTACTTTTGTCTCCAAATCGTGATCGTCAATTCTCGGACGAACGCGGATCTCTTTAATTTTAACTACATGTTGTTTCTTTTTACTGGCCTGGGCTTTCTTCTTTTCTTCGTACTTTAGTTTTCCGTAATTAAGAATTTTGGCCACAGGCGGTTTGGCATTTGGGGCCACTTCTATGAGATCTTGTCCCACATCCTTGGCTCTGGCAATGGCATCTTCCAAGGATATGACACCTAACTGTTCACCTGATTCTGAAATGAGCCGTACTTCTGAAGCACGGATTTTTTCATTTACTCTGATTTTATTGATTTTCGCGATGGGGTTGACTCCTTTTGTTTACTTCGGACATAAGGCTCGACAATAGATCATCTACAGGCATTGTACCCTGGTCACCTATAAATCGACGGCGGACTGAAACGGTATTCTCATTCGCTTCCTTTTCGCCAACAATCATCATGACTGGGATTTTATTCAATTCCGCATGACGAATCTTTGCGCCTATTTTTTCAGGACGATCGTCTAATGAGACGCGCATTCCTTCATTTTTAAATTTTTCTTGTAGAGATTGAGCATATCCATGTGCTTTTTCAGAAATCGGTAAAACAACTGCTTGATTCGGCGCCAACCATAATGGAAAATCACCGCCGAAATGTTCAATTAAAAAACCGATGAATCGTTCGTGCGTGCTCAAGGGCGCACGATGGATGCATAACGGTGTCTGTTCTGTTCCTTTTTCATCAGTATATGTGAGATCAAATCGTTTAGGAATTGCAAAATCCACCTGGTTGGTTGCCAATGTAAATTCTTTGCCGATGGCACTCCATACTTGCACATCTACTTTTGGACCATAGAATGCTGCCTCTCCTGGAATTTCAACATAGGGAATATCTCCCGCTTTCAATGCATTCCGTACAGCGTCTTCCGTTTCAATCCATAGTTCTGGTTCATCGATATATTTTTTACCTAAATCGGCAGGATCGTGCAAGCTGAGACGCATTTCATACTTCTCAATGCCAAATATTTCAAAATATTCCAGATACATTTCACAAACGTCAAGAAATTCTCTATTGAAAGTTTCAGGGGAACAATAAATATGTGCATCGTTCATCTGCATACTGCGGACGCGCATGAGGCCAAATAATTGGCCCGATTTCTCGTAACGATAGCATGTGCCATATTCAGCAATCCGAAATGGAAGATCACGATAGCTTTTAGGCGATGCATCATAAATTTTATGATGATGGGGACAATTCATAGGCTTTACATAATACTCAGTACCATCTACATCCATGGCTGGATACATTGCATCTTTATATAGATCCAAATGTCCGGACTTTTTATATAAATCACCTTTGGTTAAATGGGGAGACCGCACTTGATGATAGCCATGACGGGATTCCGTTTCTTTTGCCAACTTTTCTAGTTCTTCAATTATGACTCCACCATTGGGAAGCCAAAGAGGCAAACCGGGGCCCACTTCATCATCAAATGTATAGATTTCTAATTCTTTCCCTAGTTTTCGATGGTCGCGCTTCTTTGCTTCTTCTAAAAATTGCAAATATTCTTTTAATCTATCTTTGGATGAAAATACAGTGCCGTAAATGCGTTGAAGCATTTTATTGTTCTCATCTCCTCGCCAGTAGGCGCCGGAAGTGCTTAATAATTTGAAATGTTTGATTTTACCGGTGGATGGAACATGGGGTCCCCGACAAAGGTCTATAAAATCGCCTTGACCATATGCAGAAATATTATCTTCAGAATCAATCTGCTCGATGATTTCAACCTTGTAATTTTCACCCATCTCTTTGAAAAGATTAATGGCTTCGTCTCTTGCCAATTCCTGGCGAGCAACAGCCAGATTTTCTTTAGAAAATTCGCGCATTTTTTGTTCAATATTTTCAAGATCATCATCAGAAAATGTACCGTCAATGTCGAAATCATAATAAAATCGATTGTCAATGGCGGGACCTATAGTGACCTGAGCATCGGGCCAAAGTGATTTAACTGCTTGTGCCATTAAGTGAGCTGTACTGTGGAGTAATACTTCGTGCCCTTCATCAGAGTCTCCTGTATACAAACTCAATTCTGCATCCTCCATGATTGGGACGGTGGCATCGGTAAATTCGCCATTGATAGTGGCAGCTACCGTATCCTTGGCTAAGCGTGGGCCAATACTTTCAGCCACATCCAATGGCGTAATGCCAGCATCGAATGTTCGTGTAGATTGGTCAGGTAATGTAATGGTGATTTGAGACATGGAGTTAGAAATGGATTCGCAAAATTAAAAGGTAAATCGACTGTACGTCTCCGTAAGCGAAATTGGCTTCACTTTGGAAGGTGTTTGATATATTAAATCTAACATTATGTTTGTTTTGACTTGGTATAAAATTGGGTCCCAGGACTGATGAAATCCAATTTTAATTTGCGGGCGATATATCTATTCAATTGGAAAACCGTTTACCCCACAATAATGTGGGCGATAACGGATTCGAACCGCTGGCCTCTTGCGTGTCGAGCAAGCGCTCTAACCAACTGAGCTAATCGCCCCCAAAAATAGCTCAGGAATTTAACTGATCTATCGAATATCCTGGAAAGAATATTTACGATTAATTATTTATGGATTCGGTGGGTGATAAAGCAATGGCGTAGGCTTGATTATCAGTGAGCATTCCTATAGCCGTTTTTACAATTTTATCGTCTTTGAGCGCCTGCTTCAGACGTCCTTCTGGCCCATTAATTAATCCGGCAAACTCTAAAAGAAGAATTTTTTTAATATCGTCTGACTCGATATCTATTCTTGAGTTCTCTTGTGATGTATAAAACGTTTTTAGCGTTTGAAGGGCATTTTGAGCGGATTGATTTGTTGAATCCAAATTGGCGATTTTATCCGAAAGTTCATTCAACTCCTTTTCACCTGGAAGCATAACGCTGTCTTTTTCTTTGAGGAATACATTGAATTTATCTAATAAGGCGCCATCACTTAATACGGCATTGAAATCAGCATAGTTGTGTTTTTTCTTTTGAGCGAAAGAGTAGAAATATCCACTTCGCCAATATTGAGTTGAAAGAATATCCATTAACTCAGGCGTCACAACTGAATCCGGTGTAATACCGCCATTACCTAAAACAGTTCGACCCCCTACTGTTTTAAAGACAGAATCCTCTTCAGCCTGATTCATGATATATTTTTCATCGATATAATCTCGCTTTTGGATAAACCGTCCGCTAGGTACATAATACCGTGCTGTAGTCACTGTAATGGACCGTTTTTTATCAATAGAATAGGCAGTTTGGACTAACCCTTTACCAAACGATTTTTGACCAATTACAAGGCCTCGATCTAAATCCTGCACGGTGCCGGCAACGATTTCACTGGCAGAGGCACTGCCGTGATTGATGAGTACTGCAATTTTGACATCAGACGGTACCAATGATTTGCGTCTTGAATAAAAAGTACGGTTCGCATCCTTAATTCGGCCTTTGGTGGAGAGTAAGGGTTGATTCTTTTCAATAATCATATCTAACAATGCCACTGCAGAGGCCATGAGACCACCGGGGTTATCTCGAAGGTCTATTATAATTTCGTTCGCATCCTCAGATAGTAATTCACCGAATGCATTAGCCATTTCGTTGGGTGTATTTCTAGAAAATCGATTAAGCCGCACATATCCAGTTGAAGGCGTCAACATGCCAGAATAGGTCACGTCCTTTACCACAATATTAGATCGAATCAAATTGAACTCGATGGGGTCGTCTTCTCCATATCGTTTCACAGTCAATTTAACTTTAGTGCCCTTTTCGCCTCTTATTTTTGCTGCGGCATCATTGAAGGAAAGGGCTTTTACTTCTTCATCATCCACTTTTAAAATAATATCGCCACTGATGATGCCGGCCTTTTTTGCAGGTCCACCATCCATTGGAGCCACCACAGACATAGTTTTATTTCGATAGCCAAGTTGAATACCTACACCACCATATTTCCCCTTACTCAACACATTAACGCGGTGCTGTTCATCTTCTACCATAAAGGATGTATAAGGATCCAGATTTTGGGTGATACTGTTGATGCTTGCTTTCGTAAATGCATCAGGATCAAGTTCATGCAAATAGGTAGAAAAGATTTGGTTATATACTTGATTGATTAATCGTTGGGATTCGCCCACTTTCCGGTAAAAACTCGATTGAGTCACCGCAAGAGAAAGGGCGCCGGTTATGATAACAACCGGTAATATGAACTTTACGAAATGTTTTTTCATAAGAATAATTTTCTCCGTCTCAATTCTGATAAAATATCGCCATGAATATTTTCAATCGATTCATGTCCGTCTAAAACTACAAATCGATCTTGAAATCGATTGGCTAAATCTAAATAGATGTTTCTGACGCGCATTTGTAATTCAATACCTGCCCGTTCAATGCGATCAGGTTCTTGGCTTTTTCTTCGTATTGCTTCTTCCGGCAATACATCTACGAAGAATGTCACATTCGGTTCCAAATCATATGTGGCAAATTGATTCAATTTGATTAACCAATCCAAGTCAAGTTCTCTGCCGCCACCTTGATAGGCTAAGGTGGAATCGTAATAACGATCGGCTATTACGTTTTTTCCCTGATTTAAATTGGGCAGAATTACTTCGTAGGTTAATTGGGCGCGACTTCCGGTCATGAGCAATGCTTCAGTTCGATCACAAATATCAGCCAAATGTCTATGGAGCAGTATATCCCGAATTTCTTCAGAAATGGTTGTGCCACCCGGCTCCCTTACCAAAATGGTTTTACGTTGATGCTTATTCAATGCTTCGACAAGCATTTTTACCTGGGTGCTTTTTCCACATCCGTCAATCCCTTCAAATGTGATAAATGTTCCTTTAGAAGTAGACATTTGGGTCATCCTTGCCAATCATAATTACAAATTCTCCCCTTGGAGTATTCCGGTTAAAATACGATAATAATTCAGAAACTTTACCTCGAATTAATTCTTCATGCATTTTGGTAAGCTCCCGACCAATAACGGCAGGACGATTACCGATATATTCCAATATATCTTTTAAGGTCCGCTGGATTCGTTTCGGACTTTCATAGATGATGATGGTCGCGTCAATAGATGCGAGCCGTTCCAATTTTCCTTTTCGACCTTTCTTATGGGGCAGAAAGCCCTCAAAAATAAATCGATCTGTGGGTAATCCAGAAGCCACCAGTGCAGTAATTGATGCTGAAGGACCGGGGATGGCTTCTACCCTCGCATTCGTTTCAATGGCAGCACGAATGAGTTTATAAGCAGGGTCACTAATCCCAGGTGTACCTGCATCCGTGACTACAGCCACATCTTTACCTGTATTCAAATGGTTAACAATTTGAGGAATGCGCGTAAAACGATTATGTTCGTAATAACTTAAAGTAGATGTGGAAATATTGTAGTGGTTTAACAGCTTTTTGGTCTGGCGGGTATCTTCAGCTGCAATCAAAGATGATTCTTTTAAAATACGAATCGCTCTAAATGAAATATCCTCCAGATTTCCAATGGGCGTTGCAACAATATATAAAATGCCAGTTTCAGCCATAGCTTATAATTTACTGATTGCACTTTCGATCATAGATATACCCTGATCGATTTCGTCTTGAGTAATATTTAAATGGGGACGGAAACGGATGGATGTATGGCCACATCCAAGCATGAGTGCGCCTTCTTCACTAATTAGCCCAATCATTTTATCTCGTTCTTCAGTCGATCGCATATCAAATGCACCAAAAAGGCCTCGATTCCGTACATTAGATACCTTGTCACTATTCTTACGCTGAAGAGCTTCAAGTTTTTGTTTTAGATAAGCGCCATTTTCTGCAGCTTTATCAATAAGATTTTCTTGGGATATGATTTCCAAATAAATTGTAAATCGTACCATATCTACCAAGTTACCGCCCCATGTGGAATTGATACGGCTCGACTCTTTAAATACGTGCCCTTCCACCTCATCTAAGCGTGTACCGGCAAAGATACCGCAAACCTGTGTTTTCTTCCCGAAGCTAATGATGTCAGGCCGACAGTCTTCACCATAATGTTCGTGGGCCCACATTTTTCCCGTAATGCCAATCCCCGTTTGCACTTCATCATAAATGAGTAAAAATTCATGCTCATTGGCCAATTTTCTGAGTTGACGTAAAAAAGCTTCCCTGAAATGATTGTCGCCACCTTCGCCTTGAATGGGTTCTAATATAAGCCCTGCAATATCACCAGGATTATTTTCAACGGCTTCTTGAATTTGGAGGACGGCTCTTTCTTCTACCCGCTTTAAATCGGCCAGTCCTTCATCGGTTAAGGGAAATGTAATTTTTGGAGTATCAATCCGTGGCCAGTCAAATTTTGGGAAATATTGTACTTTTCTTGGATCTGGAGAATCAGTTAAAGACATGGTGTATCCGGATCGACCGTGAAAACATTCTTTAAAATGAATAATCTTCCCCGTGCCAGCCGGCTTCCCCGCTGCCAGGTTTTTTCGGACTTTCCAATCAAATGCAGTCTTTAATGCGTTCTCCACTGCCAAGGCACCACCTTCAACGTAAAATGCATAAGGGAGATAATTGGGTTGAGCCAATCGCCCCATCTTATCAACAAACGCCGCCATTTGGGATGAATACACATCTGAATTGGTGGGTTTATTCAACGCAGCCGATGTTAACCGGTCTTTATTCTCTAGTAGATAAGGATGATTGTACCCCACTGACATGGAGGCAAACATTGAAAATAAATCTAAATATTCTTTACCATCTCTCGCATCTACAAGCCAAGACCCATGGCTTTTTTCAAGATCAATAACGTGATCCATTCCATCGGCCAACATAAACTGACCGATACTGTTTCTTACATCATTAGGGTGAACTGTACTCACTATAACTCTCCTTATAATTTATGATAGCTTATTCACTTAAATTAAATTCAATGCCTTGGGCCAGTGGTAATTCTGCGCTCCAGTTCATGGTATTGGTTTGACGTCTCATATACTGTTTCCACGCATCGGATCCGGATTCGCGGCCACCGCCAGTTTCCTTTTCACCCCCAAAAGCGCCGCCAATTTCGGCACCAGAAGTTCCAATATTGATATTTGCAATACCGCAGTCACTGCCACGGTGGGAAAGGAAATATTCTGCATTGGCCACATTGGTCGTAAACATGGCGGATGATAATCCTTGAGGAACGCCATTATGCATAGCCATTGCTTCTTCCATGGTGTTGTAGGACATAACGTATAAAATGGGTGCGAATGTTTCTTCTTGAACAATGTCCCAATGGTTTTCAGCTTTCGCGATGGCTGGTGTAACATAGTGGCCATCACCTTCAATTACCTCTCCACCGCAGAGGATTTCTCCCCCTTCAGATTTAACGGATTCCACTGCATTTAAATAATCTTTCACAGCATTCTCATTGACCAATGGACCCATAAGCGTGCTACTTTCTAAGGGGTTGCCAATGTTTACTTGTTTGTAGGCATTCAATAGGCGTTTTAAAAATTCATCATGAATGCTTTCATGAATAATGATTCGCCGCGTGGTCGTGCAACGCTGTCCTGCCGTACCTACTGATCCAAATGCCACTGCGGGTATAGCCAAATCCATATTGGCAGTTTCATCGATAATGATAGCATTATTTCCACCCAACTCAAGGATGGTTTTTCCAAATCGCTCAGAAACGGTTGCTGCCACGTGCCGTCCCATTTTAGTTGAACCGGTAAAGGAAATTAATGGAAGGCGTTTGTCATTCAGCATTTGTTCGCCTACCACAGAACCTCGGCCGACAATAGAGGCGAAAATCCCTGTATATCCATTTCTCTCCATTACCTCATTACAAATATTTTGGACCGCAATGGTACAAAGGGGCGTGGTGGATGATGGTTTCCAAATGGTTGTGTCGCCACAAATGGCGGCAATAAATGCATTCCATGCCCATACAGCTACAGGGAAATTAAATGCAGAAATAACGCCAATAGGACCCAATGGATGCCATTGTTCATACATGCGGTGGTCTGGCCGTTCTGAGTGCATGGTTTTACCGTACAGCATTCTGGATTGACCCACAGCAAAATCGGCAATATCAATCATCTCCTGGACTTCCCCATCACCCTCTTGCTTAATTTTGCCCATTTCCATAGAGACGAGACTGCCTAATGCATTTTTCTTTTCACGGAGGGCGTCACCCATTTCGCGGACCAGCTGTCCTCGAATGGGGGCAGGCACTTTTCTGAATGACTGAAATGCCGCCTCTGATTCGGCCACTATGGTTTCATAGTCGCTTTCTGTGGCTTGATATACTTTTGCAATCAGCTCTCCGGTGGCTGGATTATAAGATTCCAATAATCCACCTTCTTCATTAGTGGACCATTTTCCATTGCCTGAACAAGCACCATAATTCACATCTTTAATACCAAGGGCGTTTAAAATATCTTGCATCGTATTTCCTATTCTATAATGTTTCTATGACGGATTCTACTGCATCAGCAATACGGTCGATCTGATCTGCAGAAATGGTTAACGCGGGCGCAACACGGACGGTACTGTGGTGAGTTTCTTTGGCATAGACACCCTTTTCTAATAGGGCAACGGATACATGGTGCCCATCCAATGCTGGTGCGTCGTGCATTTCAAAAGCGGTGAGGAGTCCCTTTCCTCTAACTGATTTCACTTTATCAGGGAATCTTTCTTTCATCCCATTGAATCGTCCAATGAGTTGGTCACCTCTCTCACGGGCTTTATCTGCCAATCTATCATCTACCAATACTTTGATCGCATAGGTTGCTACAACTGCACCTAAAGGATAACCGCCAAATGTCGATCCTTCTGAGCCGGGAGTAAGAACACCAATAACATCATTGCGACCTGCCACAAATGAAACTGGAAGTACACCGCCACCGGCTGCCTTGCCGCAACCCATGAGGTCGGGCTTAACACCAGATAATTGATGTGCAAAATTGGCACCGGTTCGTCCAAAACCTGTTTGCACTTCATCCAAAGCCAATAGAATATTGTATTCTTTACATAATGCTGCCACTTGGGGCCAATAATCTTCATCAGGTACAATAACGCCGGCCTCACCTTGAATTGGCTCCACTAGATAGGATGCAATTCGATCTCCTTTTTCTTCGAATAAACTTCGAAGGGCCTCAATATTATTGTATTCGACCAATTCAATCCCCGGAACTTTAGGCCCAAAATCTTCATAAGCATCCGGATCATCTGATAGAGAAACGGCCGTCATAGAACGACCGTGAAAATTTCCTTTTGCCGCCACAACAATGGCTTCATCCTTAGGGATACCTTTTACACGATAGCCCCATCGACGAGATAACTTAAACATTAGTTCTGGTGCTTCAACGCCCGCCACTTTCGGCACCACTCGGTCCATGCCAGTTACCCCTGTTGCTGCCATCAAAAAGGCAGCCATATATTTATGCCGAATAGACCTGGGAACGGTGGGAAGCTTCTCTTCGGATAAATGGGAAACAACCGCATCCACAATGGTTTGATTCAATTGACCTTGATTCACAGCAGAATAACAGCAAAGTCCATCAATCAATTCTTCTTCAATATAGGATGAAATATCGTCCGGGTTGGGTTTGCGGGCGATTAATGTGGATGAATCTTTTACATGAGAGACAACTACATTTTCAAGGGGACTATAATTATTGCCACCCTTTTCTTTCTCAATTATTTCATGTTGTGCCGGGGTTAGGTCGCCAAGACGGACGCCGTTTATCGTTAAATTATCACCAAAACCGGTGATAGAAACATTCGCCATAAATTACCTCAGTTGGTAAGCGGATTAAATTCTGTGAAATAAGCTGGCGAATTTACATTTTCGCCGCGGAATTTGGAAGAACTGTCCGTTAAATTTTATAAGAAAGAAACGAAAATAAAGACCAATGGACTGGTAAAGATTAATGAATCAAAACGATCCAATACACCGCCATGACCCAATAACAATTTTCCTGAATCTTTTACGCCGGCATCCCGCTTGAACATCGATTCAACAAAATCGCCCAATTGACCACAAACACCTACGATGAATGTGAGTGTTAAAAGGTGTAACCCATTAAGCTCAAATTGAATAAAGCCCAAATTATTCATCACATATAATGAAACAAATGCACCAACGATTCCACCCAAAAAACCAACAATGGTTTTCTTTGGGCTGATTCGTTCAATGAGTTTTTTCTTTCCCCATAAAATTCCAAATATATAGGCCGCTGTATCACAAATCCATACGGAAAATATCATGGCCATGGTAAAGCGAGTGCCGTTCAAGGCATCCCAGTTTCGCAGGGCAATCATCGTCCCCAGCAAACCTGCCACATAGACTACGCCACCAAAGGTCATCATGATATTGGACAGAGGATCATCGTGTCTACTAAACATTTCTATAAACAAGCCAAGGACTATGAATATTAACAGACTTGTTAATATATTCACTGCATTGGCATTGGGGAATTGTATGTACATAAAACAAATGGTGAGCGCCATAAATACACCGATCATACCATTCGGTCTTGCCCCACTTTTTCTTTTTAACCCATAAAATTCGATTAAACATAGGAAGGTAATTAAAGCCACAAAGCTTGAAAAAATCATACCCCCTTCATTCAATAGATAAATAATAAGTGGTATACCGACCAATACAATGGGCATCCGTGTTAATAAAGTGCTTTTCATTTTATACCAATACGTCTATTTCTTTTTGTAAAACTTTCACATGAATGGGTGTGCTTCCCAGCATTTCACCATCAATATTTAATGTATTTCGATCTTCCGGTTTAATCGTGAATTCACTCACTTGTCGATAGTCTACAGCAGTATCGCCAATATGTTTCCCGGAAAATACTTTAGGGAATAATCTGAACAGATTTTTC
>LSCF01000034.1 GCA_001577025.1 Fidelibacterota bacterium TCS55
AGCCGGATGTATTCGATTCGGTCCTGGACCTTTTATCTATCGAAACCAATATTTCAGATAAGTCCGATAGTTTTCTGAAAAAATGAAAGATAGAATCATCAAATACATTGGTATACTTCTATGGATATCTATGCCATCGGGTTTGGCACAGGACAATATCAATTCTGACTCACCAGATAAAATAAAATTGAAATACTTACTTCACCTTCCCAATCAATATGAAAAATATCCTCAAATGAATTGGCCAATTATTCTTTTCTTACATGGCATGGGAGAAAGGGGTGATAACCTTGAATTACTGAAAATTCATGGTATGCCAAAGATTACAAGCAAGAATAAAGATTTTCCATTTATTGCCATATCGCCACAATGTCCCATCGATAATTTTTGGTATGATACAACAATCCAAGACGCATTGATGGGGCTCTTAAATGAAATTATTTCAAATTACCGCACCGATAAAAATCGTATTTATCTTACGGGGTTAAGTATGGGTGGGTATGGCACTTGGTCATTGGCGGCGAAACATCCCAACATATTTGCAGCGGCGGTTCCTATTTGTGGTGGTGGCGATCCCTCTACAGTAAATAGACTAAAAGATATGCCCATTTGGGCGTTCCATGGGGCAAAAGATACGGTAGTTCCGAAATCGGAAACTGAAGCGATGGTCTCCGTATTGAAAAAGATTGGTGGAAATGTAAAATACACCTTATATCCGGATGCATATCATGATTCATGGACGAAAACATATGAAAACGAACAATTGTATCAATGGTTACTTTCTCATCAGAAATGAATCGAATTATCCCAATCATTCTTAGCTTTCTTTTCATCACCTGCAACAATCCACCCAATTCTGATCTTATTGAATGGCAGCGAAACAAAACCAAATGGGAAAAAATAAACCTATCGGCCTATTTTTTCAATTTTCGAGCCAGTTGCTACTGCATAGATGAATGGGTAAAGGAAGTAACCATCACCGTGACTGCAGATACAATATCCTCTGTTGTATTTACAGATAACCAGCAGCCGCCTACTCAAATCAAACCCAATCAATGGCATACGGTGGACAAACTATTTGATATTGCAAAGTCAGTGTTGGATGAAGCTTACACATTCGAATTGGAATTTGATTCAGATTTGGGTTACCCAACATTAATAGCGGTGGATTGGCTGAAAGATGCGGTAGATGATGAGGTCACCTATTATGCTTCAAACTTGAATTATGAAAAAAATTAACTAAAGGATAAAACCATGAAAAAAATATGTACTCTACTACTTTTTTCTGGCTTGTTTGGTCAAAACATTGGCTCCATTGATGCAGTCGAAAATGTATTGGATAATCTCCACCTCTATGCTGCGGAAGCCAAATCCAAAAAGTATATGGCTCTTTTTTCAGAAGATGCTGTATTCTTTGGCACGGATATTAACGAACGATGGCCTAAGAAAAAGTTTGATGCTTATGCCACCAAACGGATGGCGACTGGCACAGGCTGGACCTACGTCATGACAGAAAGAAATGTATTTTTTTCGGATGATGGTAAAACCGCATGGTTTGATGAGATACTGAATAATAAGGGCTACGGCGATTTTCGCGGGACGGGTGTATTAAAAATTGTAGATACCGAATGGAAGATTGCTCAGTACAATCTTCTCCTTCCCATCCCCAATGATTTCATGAAAAAATATGCTTTGGAGATAAAAGCCTATTATGGTCAGGAATGAATTGGATACTAGAAACGAATCGATTAAAACTCTAGGAATTTATTCAAGACAATTTAGAACCATTTTATGAAATCCTTTCTGATCCGGAAACCATGTGCTATTATTCTACATCTTACTCAAAAGATGAGACTCAGATATTTATAGATTAGAATATGAATCGCTACCAATCAATTCGCTGTGGATTATGGATCATCATTTTAAACGCCTCTCAAAAAGTTATCGGCGATTGCGGCATTACGATTCAGAATATTGATGGCATTGAAGAACACGAAATTGGTTACCACCTAAATAAAAATATTGGGGAAATGGTTATGCCACCGAAACGGCTATTGCAGTTAAAGATTATGGGTTCAACGAGATGGGATTCGATAAACTTTGTTCATATATGGCTGCGGATCATTGGCCATCTCGTAAGGAGGCAGAACGGAATGGTATGAAATTTGAAAAATCATTTAATAATCTAAGAAATAGAAATTTATTAACTGTAGTTTATTCAATTAATAATTCAAATCAATAGTTAAATAAAGGAGTGATGAAATGAAAATCAAATTAATTGGCATTTGTTTAATGTTCGTTGTCGGCTGTGAAATAAACCATCAGGAGTATTCAATTGAAGCATTCATGAATACCACATCCATTGGCGGCGCCAGTTTCTCACCGGATGAAAAATCAATCCTGATTCGAAGTGATGCATCGGGAATTCATAACGCCTATGAAATTGATATTGAATCTGGGGAGACAACCCAATTGACTCATTCGGATTCAACTTCCATTAGACCTCTTTCCTATTTCCCTAATGATAAACGTATCCTTTACCGCAGTGACCAGAACGGGAATGAGATTTGGCATATTTATCTGCGCAATGAAGACGGTTCAACCCAAGACCTGACCCCGGGGGAAAATGCCCGCTCCCTCTTTTCCGGATGGGCCTATGACGAACAAAGTTTTTATTTTACGTCCAATAAACGCGATCCCCGTTACATGGACATTTATGAAATGGATATTAATTCATTTGAATCCAAAATGATTTTCCAAAATGTTGAAGCGCTGAATTTTGCTGATGTATCTAATGATGGTCGTTATCTTGCGCTAAACAAAACACACACACGGGATAATTCGGACATGTATATTTTTGATCGTGAAGTGGGGCAATTAAAATTACTCAGTTCCCATGAGGGAAATATCAACCATAGTCCGGCGGGCTTTTCCATGGATTCGAAATCTCTCTATTTTCTTACAGATGCCAACCGTGAATTCAGATACCTGAAAAAATATGATATTGCTACTGGTGCCACTGCAGAAGTCCAAAAAGAAGATTGGGATATTTGGTACAGTTACCTTTCCCATTCCGGTCGTTACCGAGTTACCGGGATCAACGCAGATTCCCAAACTGAGATTGAAGTATTTGACAAAGTTAAGAATCGACAGATTCAGTTGCCTCAGCTACCGGCAGGTAGTATCTCCTCCGTGTCAATTTCAAAAAGTGAAAATTATATGGCCCTATACCATGGCGGAGCCAAATCACCGTCGAACCTTTACATCCTCAATATAAATACTAAAAAATACCAGAAACTCACTGATTCGATGAACCCTGAGATCAACCCCGATAATTTGGGGAATGCCAAAGTCATTCGTTTTAAATCGTTCGATGGTTTAGAAATTCCGGCAGTTTATTATAAACCACCCAATGCCTCCAGCAAAAATCGTGTACCGGCTATTGTTAAAGTACATGGTGGTCCCGGTGGACAAGCGAGAGTTGGCTACCGTGCTTCTACTCAATTCCTGGTGAATCATGGCTATGCCGTGTTGGATATCAATAATCGTGGAAGCAGCGGCTATGGAAAAACTTTCCAGACGTTAGATGACCAAGCCCATGGTGAAGGCGATTTGGACGATTGCGTTTGGGCCATGAACTGGCTGAAAAAACAAAACCACATTGATGGAAATAAAATAGGCATCCTTGGCGGAAGTTATGGCGGATACATGGTCATGGCCGCTTTAGCTTTTCGCCCTGATGCTTTTGATGTAGGTGTCAATTTATTTGGTGTCACCAATTGGGTCCGTACCATGAAAAGTATTCCACCTTGGTGGGAAGCAGCGCGTGAATCCCTTTACAAAGAAATGGGTAATCCTCACACTCAGGAAGAATATCTCTATTCGATTTCGCCGCTTTTCCATGCAAAAAATATCACCAAACCTGTATTGGTTTTACAGGGTGCCAACGATCCACGCGTCCTCCAAGTGGAATCTGATGAAATGGTGGAAGCAGTACGTGCCCAGGGTGTACCAGCAGAATATATAGTATTTCCGGATGAGGGTCACGGGTTTGCGAAAAAGAAGAATCAAATTACTTCCAACAAGGCAATATTGAATTTTCTTGATCAATACCTAAAAGGAGAATAATTATTCCTTCCTCCCTCGCTGATATGATGAATGCCATGGTTGGGAACCTCGAAAAAAATACAGGTCATGGGTTAGACTATTGGCTAAAAGTCGTTTAGGCTTCCGGGGAAGAAAAACATATGGCCATTATCAAATACTTAAAAGCTGAACATGGTTTCACCCATGGATATGCAGGTCTCATCGCATTCAAGGCACGAGAGGTCAATGAACCATCTTTGGATTGTGATAATTTCCTGGACAATCAATACAAAGGCTCCAAGGCGGCACTCAAACCACTTTATGATGAATTATATAATGTGGTCAAATCTATTGGCGATGACGTGGATATATCGCCTCGAAAAACCTATTTCACCATCCGCAGAACTAAAAAAATAATTATTAAACCTTCTACAAAAGATCGTCTAGATGTAGGATTGGTGTTAAAAGGAGAACCTGAAACCGATCGCCTCCAATCTGGCAAACAATTTAGTGGCATGATGACCCATTGTGTGGCCGTCCAATCCAAATCCGATATTAATAACGAATTCAAATCCTGGCTGAAGCAAGCCTATGAAAGTGCATAACCCATGAAAAAATCATTTCTCATTATTTTTTGCATCCTGTTTGGATGTTCCAAAAATAATACAACTGATAAACCCAATATTATCGTCATCATGGCAGATGATTTGGGTTATGGTGATGTGGGTGCCTATGGTGCTAAACCGAAAAATGTTAAAACACCCCATATTGATAAATTGGCTGAAGGTGGATTGAAATTCACCAGTGGATATTGTTCAGCGTCAACCTGCACACCTACACGATATTCATTCCTCACTGGGACTTACGCCTTCCGGAAAGAAGGAACGGGCATTGCACCACCCAATTCACCGGCAATCATTCAACCGGAGACCGAAACCATCGCGGATATTTTAAAGGAAGATGGATATAAAACAGCCGTCATCGGGAAATGGCATTTGGGATTAGGTGGTCCTGAAGGACCAGATTGGAATGGTGAATTAAAGCCGGGGCCAAGAGAAATTGGGTTTGACTACAACTTTCTCCTTCCCACCACCAATGACCGCGTACCCCAAGTTTATGTAGAAAATTACCGGGTAAAAAATCTGGATCCAAATGATCCTCTTTGGGTGGGACGAAAAAAACCAAGCGAAGACCACCCCACAGGCATCACCCATCGCAATACCCTCCGTATGAACTGGAATGATGGTCACAACAATACCATCCATAATGGAATTGGTCGAATTGGATTTTATACCGGTGGACATGCTGCTCGTTTTCGAGATGAAGATTTAGCCGATGAATGGCAGAAACAAGCTGAAAAATGGATTGAGAAAAATAAGGAACACCCCTTCTTTTTATTTTTCTCATCACATGATATCCATGTTCCGCGGATGCCCCATGAACGATTTCAAGGGCAATCTGATATGAGTTATCGCGGCGATGCCATTGTTCAGTTGGATTGGAATGTGGGCGCACTCATGGAAACACTCGATCGATTAGATCTGACAGAAAATACATTGATCATTTTTGTATCAGACAATGGTCCTGTATTAGATGATGGCTATGACGATGAAGCCAATGAAGCACTGAATGATCATAAGCCTGGCGGACCTTTTTCCGGTGGTAAATACACCGTATATGAAGGTGGAACTCGAACCCCATTCATCACCTATTGGAAGGGTATGATTCAACCCGGCATTTCAGATAAAATGGTATCCACCATCGATTTGGCTGCCAGTGTGGCTGCATTAACAGGTGTCAATTTACCCTATGATGGATTTTTAGATAGTTTCAATGTATTGGATGCACTATTAGGTAAAACTGATGCAAAAGGCAGAGATTATATTGTATCCCAGGATAACGGCCTTCGCGGAAATTATGGACTAAGAGATGGGAATTGGAAACTCCAACGTCATGATTCAAAACGGATGTATAACGGTGATTTATCTATGAGGGTATGGCCCGTACCCCAATTCACTCTTTTTGATTTAGAGAATGATATTGGTGAGACTAAAGACGTATCGGCTGAATATCCAGAGATTTTCAATACGATGAAAAATCAACTCCAAAAGATTATTGATGATGGGAGGACTCGGAATTAAGAAATAGAGCCGCAGCATGTTCACCCGCTGCTAAGCTTGACCTCACCCCTATAATAATTAAATTGGACTTCCGATTAATTCAAATTCATTGGCCGAATCAATCTTTACATCCACAAATTGTCCTTTTTCAACCGCTCCTTTAATGTGAACGATATTATCAATTTCCGGTGAATCAAATTCTGTACGACCTACTGAGACAGTATCTCCGCTTTTATCCACCAATACTTTATAGGTAACACCTAACATGGCATCATTCTTTTCAGCACTGATGCTGGCTTGAAGATCCATAATCTGGGCTTTTCTTTCGTTTTTTACATTGGCAGGTACATCATCGTCCAATGCCTCCGCTAACGTCCCCTCTTCTTCTGAATAGGTAAAAACGCCCAATCGGTCAAATTCTATTTCTTCAATAAAATCGTACATTTGTTTGAATTCATCATCCGTCTCACCGGGATAGCCTACAATTAATGTGGTTCGAATCCGAATATCAGGTATAGCCTGACGCAACCGTTGAATACGATCACGGATACCATCTTGACCCAAACCACGCCGCATGGATTTCAATATATTATCGGCGCCGTGTTGGATGGGCATATCCAAATACCGGCAAACATGTTTGGAATCTGCTATTGCATCAATAATCCGTTGAGATAAATGGGCCGGGTGAGCATAATGAAGACGAATCCAATCGATATCCAAGGTATCCAATGAACGAATCAAATCGCTAAGATACACTTTGGGGTTTAAATCCCAACCATAGCTGGTGGAGTCTTGAGCGATGACCAGCATTTCTTTTACACCTTGATCTACCAGTTTTTCTGCCTCCCACATGATAGAATCAATACCACGGCTTTTTTGTAGTCCACGCATAATGGGAATACTACAGAACGAACAGCCATTGTCACACCCTTCTGCAATTTTCAAATAAGCATAATGGTCGGGCGTCATTAACGATCGATAGAATAAAGGATCGTCTTTGGCATAATCCTTCCCCGTCAAAAAGGATGCAATTTGTTTATGGTCATTACTCCCGAAGATGCGATCCACTTCAGGGATTTCTTCCGCCAATGCTTCAGGATATCGTTCCGATAGGCATCCCATGACCACCAACTGTTTCAAATTCCCTGTTTTTTTCAGTTCTGCTGCTTGAAGAATTGTTTCAATCGATTCTTCTCTCGCTATGTCTAAAAATCCACACGTATTGACAACAATTGTATCTGCTTCTTCAGGATCTTTGGTAATATCAAAATTTTCATTTTTGAGTCCACCAAGAAGAATTTCAGAATCCACCAATGCTTTGGCACATCCTAAACTAATCATATTCAATTTTTGATTGGTATTATTCATGCTTCCGCAGTCCCTAGTAATCCTTGTACATATTCCTGGCGATTAAATGGAAATAGATCGCTCAAATCTTCACCCACACCAATAAATTTTACCGGGATATCCAATTCTTTAAACAGAGGGAATACGATGCCCCCTTTTGCAGTACCATCCATTTTGGTGAGTATGGCACCATCGACCTGCACTGTTTCAGCAAATGCCTTCGCTTGATTGAGAGAATTTTGCCCTAAACTTGCATCCAAAGTGATAAGTGAGTGGATTTCAAATTCAGGAAATCGCGTTTCTGCCACTCGATACATTTTTTCCAATTCGGCCATGAGGTTCTTGTAGGTGTGAAGTCGCCCCGCCGTATCCACAATGGTCATAGTGGCACCACTGGATTTTGCAGCAGTTAATCCATCAAATAAAACAGCAGATGGTTGCTGCGCTTGTTCATTGCATATGATTTTTGTATCGATTCGATTCGCCCAAACTTTTAGCTGATCGACTGCTGCCGCTCTGTATGTATCCGCTGCAACCATGAGGACTTTTTCCCCATTTGATTTATAATGATTTGCCAATTTTGCCGATGATGTGGTTTTCCCGGTCCCATTAACACCCACAATCATAAGCACAATTGGTTTTTCACTGTTACTGCCTGAGTTATTTTCAGGCAATTGTGATACAAGATAATCCTCTACTTTTTCAATAAATCCATCTTTGCGATGCTTCTCAACCACACCCAAAACGGCTTCAACAGTATCAAACCCTAAATCGGCACCAATGAGTGTATCTTCTAGGGATTCTAGCGACTCAACACTCACCTTTCGCTTTACCACCGTTTCAAATGCGTCGGATACAGTTTCCCTCGTCCGACGAAGGGCCTGAAATATTTTACCCATAAATGCCATTTAATGAATTTCTCTATAAGCTTGATAAAAGGATTTGATATATACCAACCAACTCACCACCAACAAGAATGTGGCCACATAAATAGTCGCACCCTGCATCCATGGGAAGGCATCCCATGGCCAAATGTGAACCATCACAGCCAAAGATGTAATTCCTGTTGCCCACTTACCCCACCAATTGGAATGGAGAATGAAATGGCTGTGGTTTAGAAAATAAATTGCAGATACGGCAATCCAGACATATCGCACCAGATAAAACACGAAGAACCAGCCCGGAAATCGCCCAACCAATGTCAAATAGGATACCACTCCCAATAGACATAAAAAATCAGCGATAGGATCGATCCATTTGCCCGCATGGGTTACCTCATGGGCCTTCCTTGCCACCCATCCATCCAATGCATCTGAGAGAATGGCAATAACCACCAAAATAAAGGTAATCGTGCCTAAGGATGGATCCCTTAACGTATATACAATGGGCACGGCCAATAGGGCCCGACTCAGGCTAATAAAATTGGCCAATGTGAGAATACGTCTTGGATCTGTAATTTTTGTTTTAGGTGACATGAGTCAATACGGATGCATTTTGATTTACAGTTTGAGTATCTAAATCGTATATCTGATCACAGTGGGCATACACAAATGTGGAATCATGCGAAATCAGTATCAGGTGCTTTCGATGTAATATTTCCTGAAAAAATCGGCTCAAAATTAACTTTTGTTCCCACCCCAATCCAAAGGTTGGCTCATCTAAAATTAAGACTTCATATTCACAATGAGCCAAGATGATAATTAACGCCATACGCAATGTTGACCATGGGATGTCCAACGCCGGTTGACCTTTCACCATTTCCCAATTAATTTGATATGAATTGAGTCGATTTATACATTTATTTAATAATCGTTGATTCATTTTTTGATGGATAATCAATTCAGAGATAAATGATTCCATTGAATCAGGACCGAGCATTCGTTCTGGGAATTGATCTAAGGTGGCCGCGGCAACAGGAAGCCCTTTGATATGCAATTTAATATTACCGGATTCTGGCTGAAGAAAACCCGTCATCAATTGGGAAAGCGTGGTCTTCCCTTTTCCATTTTTTCCGATCAATCCGACAGCTCTTGCATTGGATATTTTGCATTGCCAATTTTGAATTAAGGGCGAGCTCTCATCGGCGTATGAAAAGCATAAATTATCCATATCTAGGCCCAACTCACCGCCGTTAGTTTTATATTGGTATTCACCTTCGGATGGGCGCTGATTATGGGGTTCAAATCCAGATAGAGATAAATTCCACCGGGTATCACCGAAGGTCAAATCGGTCATATCCGAAGTAAACCATAATACGGTTTTTCCATTTGAAACCTTATTTCGAAGCCAATTCACCCATTGAGTTTTGGTAGTACTATCTAAAAAAGATAATCCATCATCGATTAAGATCAATTCCGATTCCGTGTTCAAAGCAGTCACCAGATTGAGCATTTCCATCTCACCACCGCTTAAAGATGCAGGATGACGATCCCAATTTTCAATAAATGGTAGATCTGACTTTAACTGTTTTAGCTCATCTTGAAGCCATTTTGTATCCGTGGATAGACATTCCAACCCAAAAGCCAACTCTGAATCTAATGTATGGGATAAAATCTGATTTTCGGGATTTTGAAAAATAATCTGTACCGATTCAGGCAAATCTTTTTCAACCAATGTGAAATGAACAGGCTCTTCCCCACTTATACCCGCCAAACAGCGAATAAGTTGAGATTTACCGCATCCACTCTCGCCATAAACAACGTGCAATCCTGGATTCAGCTCAATCCGTTCTGATCGGCCGAATTTTTGGAAGTCTAATTGAAATAAAACAGGATTAATCATGAATCAGGTTTCGGACCACCCTTGTGGCGGAACCTAAATTCCGATGGATGACATTCGTGGCTGCATAACTGGCTTTAATGAATGCAGATCGATCTTCGAAAAGCTCTTTAATTCCTAAATATAAATCTGTCCCGTTCTCGATTGAAAAACCACCCCCATCTGCAATGAGTTCTTCTGCTTCATGAAAGTTTCTATATCGAGGACCAAAGAATACAGGCAGACGAGCAATGGCCGGCTCCATGACGTTATGGACACCCGTTGAAAATCCACCGCCGATATAAGCAATTTGACCGCTCCAGTATAACTGAGATAATCTGCCAATGGTATCTACAATAATGATGCGCGCATCTAGATCATCAGGATCATTATGTCCCAACCGCTCAACGGAAAAGTGTTTCTGTTTAAAAAATGATTCTATAGTCTCCACCACTCTTTCAGTGGGTTCATGGGGGACCCATATCAACGACAAGTCATCTATATTCCGCATGAGACTAATCACCGATTCTAGAATGACTTGTTCATCTTCTGTATGGACACTTCCTACAAGAAGTCGTTTTGGCCGCAGCAATACAGATTCGGTCCGCTCTTGAGTAAATTTATCTGCTTTCAGTTTCACCTGATCATATCGTGGATTTCCCAAGACGCGAACAATGGGTTTTCCCTGGGAAAATAAAATACGTTGTAGTCGATCGTGATCCGGTTCTGAAATGGTATATATAGCTGAAAAACTGCTATAAACGTTTCGGTAAAAATTTCGAATAACTGGAAAGAGTTTGGATGTATGTTCAGAAAACCGCGCCGCAAATAGTGTAGAATGAATTCCTTTGCTGTTCGCTTCCCAAATTAGGTTGGGCCACACATCATATGCCGCCAATATCAGTTTTGCAGGCTTTACCAATTGGAGTGATTTTTTAACCACCCAAGGCAAATCGATGGGTAAATATATTTTACAGTCGATATGGTCATCATTTACATGGTTAAATCCGGATGGTGAGAAAAAACTCACAATGGATAATGAATGGGGTTCCACTTCTTTTAAACCGGTCAGCACCGGTTTTACTTGTTCAAATTCACCAAGAGATGCTGCGTGAAACCAATAAATGGTTTTGCCTTCTCCCTTTGAAACCATGAAATCTTTCAATTGATTATAAGATTTCATCCGGCCAATCATCCCTGTTCGCACCTTTTTATTTAACAAACTGCCCAAAAACCCAAAGATAAGTAAAATGGGCAGCAAAATTAGATTATATATCAATCGCCAAATCATACTTGGACTACCCTGTGAATCGCATCCATCACTGCTTCAGGATGGATTGACGTCATGCAGTATTGCTCCTTGCGGTAACAGGGAAAGCTTCCATTTTGTGAACAGGGTCTGCATTTAAGATCAGTTTGAGCCACCACTTTAGAATGACTATTAAACACACTGGCCCCTGTTTCTCTAGATGTGGGACCTAAAATGGCAATTGCAGGCACATTTAATGCTTCACCAGCATGAAGTAATCCCGTATCGCTTCCCATAACAAATTGCGCACCACCCACAATGGCCATCGATTCTCTTAAATTGGTTTTACCATGTATATCCACAACCTTGGAATCTGCAGTATTTTTTATCAAATCACAAATGGCATCATTTGGACCGCCAATTAATACGGGAGTGAGGTCCAATTGCGCAATACAGCCATCAATTACAGCGGCGTATCTTTCACCAATCCATTGTTTTTGTGACCACGCTGCACCAGGTGTAATGACACAATAATTTTCTGACACACCTTTTGTCTCCAATAAGGATCGTACACGGGATTTCTCTATATCCGACACCGTAAGTGTTGTGGGTGAAATTTCAAATGATGCGGGGAGGATGGAACGAACAGGGTCATGGAGCCAAGATCGAACTGTAAAGTCTGACGAAAAATGATTTTGACGAAGGGCAAATAGTTTGAAGCGATTCCAGCGTGGTTTCTTTACCCACACCTTTGGCGTTTTCACCATAGCCTTCCGAACAATTCTAGACCGGGTTGTATTATGGAGGTCGATCACCAAATCATACCCCATGGTTTCCATTTCAAATCCGGTTCTTTTTAATGCCATAAAACCGGCGCCAATATCCACAGCATGAACTCTATTGATATGGGGGTGTCCCTCTAGTAAAGATGCATATTTGGATAATGTCATAAAGTCGATTACAGCTTCGGGGAAGTTTGATTTTAGTGTGCCAACCACTGATGTGGTTTGAACAATATCCCCTATTGAACTGAATCGCAGGACCAATATGGCCCGTGGCTGGGTCATAATGGTTTTAGCCCGTTCGTTGGGCGTTAAAACTGATCAGATCGACCATAGATTGTTTATAAGGCGAATCTGGATAAGGTGAAATGGCATCCAAAGCCTGATGGTTGAATTCGTCTATTTTTTGTTCGGCATATGTAAATCCGCCTGCATCATTCACAATGTCTTTTAAGGTATTTAAATCAGACTTGGATTTCTTTTTCAATCCCAAAATCTTTTTCACCTGACGTGTTTCAGTACGTGTTAGGTTTTCATAGGTATGAATCAAAGGCAGTGTAACCATATTTCGCTTCACATCGGCGCCCAAATCTTTCCCCGTTTGCTGTTCGCTACCCAATAGATCAAATAAATCATCCTTCACCTGAAATGCCATCCCCAATTTAGTGCCGTAAGTAACCATGGCATTTCGATCAGAATCTTTACCTGTAGAGGTAATAGCACCCAATTCACAACTGGTAGAAATTAAAGAAGCTGTTTTTTGATAAATCATATCGAAATAGACATCTTCATTCATAGATCGTGTGAGGGATTTTTCTATTTGCAGAATTTCTCCCGCCGCCAGTTTCTCCGCCGTATCCGCAATGAGTTGAAGCGCAGCAAAATCTTTTAATCCCACCATATTGATTAGCGTTTTACTCAGGATGAAATCACCCATAAGCACGGCAATTTTATTCTTCCATACCCGATTGATAGATGGGAATCCACGGCGTTTCTCTGCTTCATCCACCACATCATCATGAATAAGGGTAGCAATGTGAAGCAATTCAATCATGGCCGCAGCTCTATAACTATTCAAGGTTGGCTGACCGCAGACCCGAGAAGACAGAATTGTCAATACTGGCCGTATATGCTTCCCCTTGTGCCGAATGATATATTTACCTACAAGGTTTATGAGGCGGACTTCTGACCGAAGGGCATTCCGAAATTCTTCTTCGAAAAGTTTGATATCCTCAAAAATAGGATCCGTAATATGCTTTAGAGATTTAAGGTCGTTTTTCACGGCCTGAAATTACCCCTGTTTATTCCGATTTACCAACCAACTCACACCAATACTTAACTCGTATAAAAGCATAAGCGGTATAGACATTAATACCAAACTAACCGGGTCAGGCGGTGTAATAAATGCACTGAGGATTAAAACAACCACAATGGCATGACGGCGGTAGTGTCCCATAAATGCCGGTGTCAATAATCCAAATACAGATAAAATAAATACCAATACGGGCAATTCAAAGATTAGACCACTCCCGATCATGATCCATGTGATAAAATTAAAATAGTAATTAATGGAGAAGTTGTTCTGAATCCCTTCCATACCCACAGACGTAAAAAAGTCTAATGAAAATGGAATGATGACGGTATAAGCAAATGTCAATCCAATCAAGAATGAAAGGTATGTAAAAATAATTAATGGCGCCACATACCGACGTTCATTCATATATAATCCCGGAGCAATGAACTTCCAAATCTGGTAGGTCAGGACAGGGATGGCTAATACGAATCCACCAATGAGTGAGATGCCCCACTTAATCATAAACATCCCCTGCACCTTCAATACCTGTAGGTCCATGGGAGTGGCTAAACTTTGGGTGGGTTGAATTAAAAAATCAATTAATGAATCAATAAAATAAAATGTAATGACGGCGCCCACCAATACAGATCCCAATGATTTGACCAATCGCCAACGCAATTCTTCCAAATGGTCTAAAAATGGCATGGATGAATTTTCATCAGTCATGACTGCCTTTCAGTAATGAATTAGCTACCTCATGTGGAGAGGTGTTGGTTAATTCTAAGTTTTGAATTGACAATTCCATTTGATCCAGTTTTTCCTGTGTCCAGAATTTCCGCAATAATCGATCTTGAATCAGATTAAAAATCCTGTTTCGATAGCGCTCTAATTGTTTCGCCTTTAACACTCCTTCATCCTTCATGAGTGCCAGATGATCTATTATGCCTTGGTAAAGATCTGCTACCCCTTCTTTTCTATCGGCAGAGGTATTGAACACAGGCGGTTCCAATTTCCCTTTTTGGGTAAATGTATGGAGGATGGCTTTCAAAGATTGCGCCAAACGTCCTGCACCATCTCGGTCAGATTTATTTACCACAAAAATATCGGAAATTTCAATCAATCCTGCTTTCATCAATTGGATTTCATCCCCCGATTCAGGAACCAATACAACCACTGTCATATCCACGGCTTTGGCCACATCATGTTCACCTTGTCCCACACCGACAGTTTCGAAGATAATTACATCCTTTCCGCTGGCGGCCAAAAGATCACCTACATCCTGCGCTTTTCTGGCCAATCCACCTAAATCGCCATGGGAACCCATACTTCGGATAAACACGTTATCATTGAATAAATAGTGATTCATGCGCACACGATCACCCAAAAGAGCACCACCGGTGAAAGGGCTTGTAGGATCCACTGCAACCACACCTACGCTTTTACCATCATTGAGCAGAATCTGGATTAATTGGTCGGCAAGTGTACTCTTCCCTGCGCCTGGCGGACCTGTAATTCCGATTCGGAGTGCATCATGACTAAGGGTATGTACTTCCTTAAAAAAAGTATCAGAAATGGGTTGACCAGATTCAATTTGAGTAATTACCCGGGATAGGGCACGATGATCATTCGATCGAATCCGATCAAGCGTGTGTTGATCCATTAGATTATTTGGTGCGGTTTAAGAGAATGCTTGACGAAAGGTGTCAAAATTATAAATGATCAAATCACGATTTTCCCGTTTGACCCATGCTTTATCTTCTAACAATTTAAATGTGCGGGATACTGTCTCTCTGGACGTGCCAGCCATATTGGCAATATCCTGCTGATAAGGGAGATTTTGAATATTAACATGGCCTTGCTTGATGGTACCCAATTCCTCCGCCAAACGAATAATGGTAATTCCAATCCGCTGTTCTGAATCGCTGAGAGATAAACTTTCAATTTGCTGATCACTTTTACGTAAACGAATGGCCAACTCTTCTAAGAGTGCAATGGCAATTTTAGGATAAGATTCTAAACAAGCGAGAAAGTCGCTCCGTGAGAGGGTGAGCATTTTTGCCGGTTCATTGGCAACAATATTGGCTGAACGACCTTCTCCATCCAAAAGGGACATTTCACCAAAGAAGTCACTTTCACCTAAAATAGCCAGAATAACTTCCCGACCGTCATCACTGAGGCGGGTAACTTTAACGGCGCCACCCGTAATGATAAAAAATGTTTCTCCCTTACTTTCTTCTAATAAAATCATTTGGCCTTTATCATATTCGCGGGGAATCATTTTATTCGAAATTTTGGTGAGGTCAGAATCAGAAAGATCCGAAAATATGGGCACGTTCCGCAGATGATCAACTTTACTCATGGCCGAAAATACTAATATTTAGATGACAGATGGAATCGTTAAACTTATAACCATTTCAATTATGTCGTTGTGACCAATCTCACAGATTTTCAATATTTTTTACTATTTTATTCTGATTATTTCTTTTGGTGAAGTGCTTCATTAAAGAATAACTTCGCATCCGAAATTTCAATCATTATTTGAGGATTTAAATGGATAGACATCCACAACAAATTAAGCGGGAACGCCAGGACAAAAAAAGGCACGCCATAAATGTAGCTAAAACGTCTGATATGAAGACAGCCATCAAACGTGTCTTAGCGTCTACTGATGCCACTGAAGCACAGGCACTTTACACCAAAGCGGTAAGCACTATTGATAAAATGGTCAGCAAAGGCGGATTAAAAAAGAATACAGCTGCCCGAAGAAAATCTCAAATCACACGACATCTGAATTCTTTATCTGGATAACGCTTTTATAGTTTTATCGCTATATAATTAAAAACCCCGCCATGGCGGGGTTTTTTGTTTTTATTCTAACACCTGAGCAATGTCGAGGGGTTCACGACTTCATTAATTATCTGACACCTGATAGTTGGGTGCTTCTTTCATAATTTTCACTTCATGGGGATGACTCTCTTTCACCCCGGCGGATGTAGTCTGAATAAATTCCGCTTTTTCATGAAAATCTTGAATATCCTTTGCACCGCAATAACCCATAGACGATCTTAAACCACCCATCAGTTGATGAATTGTATTTCGAACTGAACCACGGTAAGGCACCATACCTTCAATTCCTTCTGGCACTAACTTCGTTGCTTCGGCACCTTCTTGAAAATACCGATCGCCACTGCCCTCCTGCATAGCACCCAACGATCCCATACCACGATAGGATTTATACTGTCGGCCCTCAAACAAAATAAATTCACCAGGACTTTCATCCATCCCCGCCAACATGGAGCCTAACATGACCACTTCTGCGCCGGCAGCAATAGCTTTGGATAAATCTCCACTGTAACGAATACCACCATCAGCAATCACAGGAATATCATGCTTTTGCGCTTCATCCACACAATTCATAACACCAGAAAGTTGAGGCATACCTACACCGGCCACAATCCGTGTTGTACAGCTAGCACCGGCACCAATCCCTACTTTTACACAATCTACGCCCGCATCAATCAATGCTTTTGTTCCGTCTGCAGTTGCCACATTTCCTGCAATGACCTGAAGGTCACCGACAGATTTTTTAATATTTTTGATGGTATTCAATACCCCGACAGAATGACCGTGGGCGGTATCAATCACAATTACATCCACATCTGCATCGGTAAGGGCTTGCGCCCGTTCCATGGCATCACCACTTACACCCACAGCAGCGCCTACACGCAAACGACCTTTTCCATCTTTGCAGGCATTGGGGAAATCTTCTTTCTTCTGAATATCCTTTACGGTAATGAGACCAGCCAAACGCCCATTATCATCAACAACCAGTAGTTTTTCAATCCGATGTTCTTGCAGAACTTTTTTCGCTTCTTCTAAGGTGGTCCCTTGAGGAACGGTTACTAAATTGTCTCCAGTCATTCGATCACGCACGGATAAGGTATCATCGGTCTCAAAACGTATATCCCGGTTGGTAATAATCCCGATTAATTTTTTACCCTCCACAACCGGCAAACCGCTAATATGATAATTAGCCATGACCGTTTTAGCATCCGCAATGGTTTTATCCGCGGATAAAGTAACCGGGTTTAAAATCATGCCACTTTCAGATCGTTTGACCCGATCCACCATGAAGAAGTAACCATCTTCATCGTAGTAACCCAGATCGCCGGTGCGGAAGAAACGCTTACCATCGATTTCGACGAACGAGGCCTCGGTATCCACGGGTCGATTCCAGTAACCCAGAGTGACCTGAGGCCCGCAGGAAACGATCTCGCCGGTTTCTCCCACGCCTTTTTCTTCAAGTGTGTCGACATCGATAATCCGGCTGTCGACATCAAACACCGGGATCCCCAGACACTGGGGCTTGGGGCTTTTGGTTGGATTGATATGGGTCGCTGCCATGGTTTCAGACATCGCGGGTTCAAGCATTGCCATCTGCTCCAGTGTCACTCTGTGCGACCTTAAAATCGGCTGAAACA
>LSCF01000035.1 GCA_001577025.1 Fidelibacterota bacterium TCS55
TCCAAGAGCAAAACCATTTACAGCCGCAATGACTGGTTTGGGAGAATTTTCAATCGTCAATGTCATTTGTTGGCCTGCTTTGCCGAAAGCTAATGCATCTTCCGGTCCCATGGATTGCATTTTTTTAATGTCGGCACCAGCCACAAAGGCTTTATCTCCCGAACCAGTTAGTATAATGACACCTACATTTTCATCTTCAATACAGGATTGCACAGCGGATTCCAAATCGGCTACCACTTCATCATTCATTGCATTCAATGCATCGGGCCGATTGATGGTTAGGGTGGCGATATGATTATCGACTTTGGCGAGTACGAATGACATGGATTCCTCTATATTATTTCCAAAATGTTCGACTGAATAAGACCATGATTGTAAAAATTTCGAGCCTGCCAAGAAGCATACAAAATGTCAACATCCATTTCCCAATGGGGTGGAGTAAAGCGTAATTATCTGTGGGTCCAAATGCGCCTAGTCCTGGCCCAATATTTCCGATGGCAGAGGCGGCAGCACCAATGGCAGATTGGAGGTCTAAATTCAATGCGGTTAGTATAAGGGTTGTGATAGCAAAGATAGACATATATATCAAAAAGAAGCCCAGAGTATTTCGAATAACTTCTTCACCGATATAGCGATTGCCAATCCGAATGGGTATGATGGCTCGAGAGTGGAGCATTCGTCTTGTTTCAGTCGCAGAATATTTAATCAATAAAATAATTCGGGCTACTTTCATACCACCACCTGTAGAACCACCCATACCGCCGATGAACATGAGTATGAGTAATAAATATTGACTAAAAAATGGCCAAAGTTCATAATCGGTAGACCCAAATCCTGTGGTGGTTAAAATGGATACACTTTGAAATAATGCCCCTAAGAAATTATCATGTGACCAAGATTGGCTTGCGGACGCAATATTGATAAAAATAAAGAAGGTCACAGCAACCAAAATACCGACATAGGTTAAAAATTCTGTATCTTTAAAATAGCCTTTGATATTACCCGTTAATGCTCTGAAATGGAGGGTAAAATTCACACCGGCAATAAACATAAAAATGACGATAATATAATGAATGACTGGATTGGAATAGGCCGCTATACTTGCATTTTGCGTACTGAATCCTCCCGTCGGCATGGTCGTAAATGCATGGCAGACTGCATCAAACCATTTCATTCCACTCATCCCCAATAATATGGTTTCTAAGGCGGTAAGCCCTACATAAACCATCCATAAGATTTTGGCTGTTTCTTTGACACGAGGTCGTATTTTATCTGCGACCGGTCCGGGGACTTCAGCTTTAAATAGTTGAACACCGCCCACACCCAATAAAGGCAAAATAGCGATAGTAAAGACAATAATACCCATACCCCCAATCCATTGGATAAATGAACGCCAGAACAATACGCCATGGGGTAAACTTTCGATGCCATTGGGTAAATTAGGAAGTGTTTGAGGGTTGCCAATAATCGACGATCCGGTTGTGGTCACACCAGACATAGATTCAAACCATGCATCTGTAAAATTCGGGATTGCCCCTGTGAAATAAAATGGTAAAGCACCAGCGAGAGCCACCAATAGCCAAGCCAAAGTCACAATGGCAAAACCGTCCTTACTACTTAATGAACGATTTTTTCGCGTAAAAAACCAAATGGGGATACCAAAAGCAACACAAAAGACCATTGATTTTATATGACCATTCAAATCCCATTCGCCATATCCCCAAGCAATGAGAGCCGGTATCGCCATGGATAAACCCAATAAAACCAGCATGGCACCTAATATATTTGAAATGGTTTTTATATTCAATTAAACCTCAAATAATCGCCTCAGTTTAGATACTGCCTTTGATTTTGCAAAAACGAGAACGGTATCTTCTTCTGTTAGCTGCGTGGATCCTCTGGCAATCGATAAATGACCATGATGGTTAATAACGCCAACAATAGTATCTTCAGGGAATTTTATATCCTCTAAGGGAGATTTTGTAACTTTACTCCCTGGTTCAGGGCTGAATTCGATCGCATCCACATCAATTTCATCAAATGTGGTGACCGATGTTTCGGTTTGATCACTGGTAATAAATCGAAGAATTGAATTCACCGTGGACATATTTTTACTTAAAACTGCACCCACGCCAAGCTCCTTAACAATGGGCATATATTCAGTGGTACTCACATGGATGACCGTTTGCTTCACACCCAAATGATGGGCCAGCATGCCTGAAAGCAAATTGGTTTGCTCACTTTCGGTTACGGTAATAAAACTGTCTGCATCCTGGATATTTTCTGATTTGAGCAATTCCACATCCGTACCATCACCATGGAGAACCATGGTATCTTTTAAATTAGATGCGAGCCATTCTGCCTTATCTCGACGGCTTTCAATCAGACGAACGCTCATCTCATTTTCCAATTCCTCCGCAACGCTACGACCAATTTTACTCCCGCCTAATATGATAATTGAATTCGTTTGAGTGGCTTCTTTCCCGAGTATATACATAAGGGATTCAAGACGTTCAGTCTTCACAATGAAGTAAGCAATATCGCAATCTCTAAATTTAAAATCGGACCACGGCACATGGGATTCCCCATCGCGTATGACGGTAATAATACCAAATTTAAAATCCCGTTCTTCTTCGCAAATTTCGCGGACAGTATTACCAATGATCGGACAATCATTTTCGAGACGAATTCCAATCATTTGCATCCTGCCGCCTTCAAAATCCATCACCTGTGTCGCATAGGAATGACGCACCAATTGTACAATTTCACGGCAGGCTTCTTTTTCAGGGTGGATGACTAGATCAATACCAAATTTTTCAGGCTTAATAATGGAATCCCGTGTGGTATACTGTTGATTCCTCAGCCGAGCTATAATTTTTTTGGCACCCAATTCATGGGCTTGCTGGGATGCAATCAGATTGACCTCATCCACGCGAGTGAGACATAAAACGTAATCTGCATCTTGCACATTAGCCATAGAAAGATTCCTTGGGCTGGCCCCATTCCCTTCAACTACAATCACGTCTAGAGTTTCTGTGGCCCTTCTACATTTCGCAGGATCAATATCCATAACAGTAATATCATGATCTTCCTGACTCAATGCTTTGGCAACGTGGTAACCCACCTCACCAACACCTATAATAACGATTCGCATAATGAATCCTTTCTGGTAAAACCATACATTTTAACCAAAAACAAGCAATGCTTCCCAATTCTTTTATTCATTCACTTTCTCGACGAATATCCGCACCGAGCAATTGAAATTTTTCTTCAATCCGCTCATATCCGCGGTCTATGTGATAAATACGGCTAATGTCTGATTGCCCTTCGGCCATTAATGCGGCTATGACCAATGAGGCGCTGGCGCGGATATCGGTAGACATTACCGGCGCACCTTTCAGTGATTTAACTCCTCGCACAATGGCCACATTATTTTCTAATGAGATATTGGCACCCAAGCGATTTAATTCCGGGACATGGGCAAACCGATCTTTGTATATGGTATCGGTTATTATACTGGATCCGTCTGCGACGGCCATCAAGGCAATCCATTGGGCTTGCAAATCCGTAGGGAATCCAGGGTGGACATCGGTAGTCATATCCACTGCTTTTAAATTATCGCATTTATGGATGGTGATAGAATTTGAAGAAACATTCAATTCACATCCGGCTTGTTTCAATTTTTCCAAAACGATTTCAAGGTGCGAAGGGTCCACATGGTTTAGGGTGATTTCACCTAGTGTGACTCCTGCCATTAAAAAAGTACCCGCTTCAATCATATCCGGAATGGTTGTGATATTTACCGGATTCAACGATTTTACGCCATGAATTATTAATTGATTTGTACCTACCCCTTCAATATTGGCACCCATATCATTCAACATATTGCATAACTGCACAATATGGGGTTCCATGGCCGCATTTGTGATGCGAGTCGTCCCTTCAGCCAGTATGGCTGCCATGGTGATATTGGCAGTTGCACCTACTGATGGGATTTCAAAATGAATCCGCGCCCCTTTTAGTTTATCTGCACGGGCCAGTATATATCCACTCTCAAGAACAACTTCTGCACCTAATGCTTCAAACCCTTTTAAATGATAATCCACCGGTCGAGGTCCCCATGCACATCCGCCAGGCAATGACACGCGCGCTTCACCAAATCTTGCTAATAGTGGTCCCATAACATAAAATGATGCCCGCATGGTTTTTACCAAATCATAAGGTGCTTCGAGAGAAGTAATATTGGATGCATCAATGGTAAGTATATTATCTGCAAAAGTGGAGCCCGCACCCAATATATCTAGCAATCGGATAAATGTGCGTGTATCCCTTAGGTCGGGCACACGTCTTAATTCTGTTTTACCATCTACCAGTAATGCTGCTGCCATCATGGGTAGAATGGCATTTTTTGCCCCACTAATTTCGACAGATCCGCTAAGAGGCTTACCGCCCTGGATGATCAATTTATCCACGGGCCTGACTCCTAAAACGTTTTGCGGAAGATATGTCTTCGACTGATATACTTTCTCCACTAAATAACTCAGCAATTGCTTCTACTTTTTCTGATTCTGTCAAGTAACGCACCATCACATCAGTTTGTTCATTTTTTATTGATTTATGAACATATATATGATGATCAGCCTTGGAGGCGATTTGCGGTAAGTGGGTAATACAAATGACCTGTTTTTCTGTGGATAGGTCTACCAATGCTTCTGCCACTTTTTCTGCAGCTTGTCCAGAGATACCAGAATCAATCTCATCAAAAATCAATGTTTCCACAGGATCACTTTTCTTCAGCACCGATTTAATAGCCAGCATGATACGAGACACTTCTCCGCCAGAAGCTACTTTAGTTAATGGTTTAGATATCTCCCCTGGGTTTGCACTGAGAAAAAACTCTACTTGATCATAACCTTTTGGGCCGAATTTTACACCAACACTTTCTTTATTAATGGGGCTATCAGTTTCTGACTTTGCATTGATGACCACTTCAAAAGTCGCACCGGGCATATTCAGCTTGGCCATTTCATCTTCGATTTGTTTTGAAATAGTATTGGCCATTTTCGACCGTTGATTATGCAAAGAATCCGCAGATATTTGATATTGATGGATTAATAATTTTTGCTCCGATTCTAGCTCATTAATCTTCGCATTTAAACCGGATAGTTCCTTCAATTTTTCTCCTGCAGAATTAATAAAATCCTGGACTGCCTCTAATGATCCGCCATATTTCCTTTTTAGACTTTCGATGGCATGAAGCCGTTCTTCCACTTCTTGGAGGCGATTTGGGTCATTTTCAATGCTATCTGCATATTGGGTGAGATCAGCTGAGGCATCCTGAATGGAGACAGATGCTTGTTTTATTGATTCAATAAAAGAAAGTATAGATTCATCATATTTCGATAAACTTTCTAATTCATTCAACGCAGAAGATAATTGCCGATAAATGGAATGGTCATGTTCCGTAAGAGATTGATTTAACCGCTGAACCGTAGATACCAATTCATCCATATTGTTCAATCGTTTGAATTCTTTCCCCAAAGCCATATCTTCATCGATTTCGGGAGAAATAGCTTCAATCTCCTGCACTTGGAATTGAAGAAGCTCCTTTTCATTGGACGCATTTTCTAATTTAGCTTTGGCTTCCTCTAAGGCATGAATATTGACCACCAATTGGCTATAAATGGTATCGATTTTTTCCACCATTTTTTCTGCCTTACAAAATCGATCTAAAAAATCGATATGGGTATGGGCATTCATGATATATTGTTGTTCATGCTGTCCATGAAAGTCTGCCAGAGATTGAACCGTATCTCTATAATCCGATTCAGTCATAGGTTCATCATTGATAAATGATCTTGTCCGACCACCTTTACTAATCAATCTTCTATAAATCTGTTGGTCTGATAATTCCGCTTCCAAAACGGATTGAGATTGTCCGCTTCGTACATCGGTTTTGTCCGATTTACCCCCAAGGGCGATGCCTAAAGATTTTAATAATATGGATTTTCCGGCACCGGTTTCTCCTGTAATCACTGTAAGGCCATTTTTGAGTAAAACCTCTGTTTCACGAATGATGGCAAAATCTTTTATATAAATTCGCTGGATCATTCTTCACGATTCCCCAATACCAATAGAGCGCCAATGATCACACCAATGGTATCTGCTAATACATCCCAACCACTGGAAAACCTGCCGGAAATGAATGATTGAAGGTATTCGTCAGCAATGCCAAAAGCCATGCCAAAAGGAATCACCACTAACAACATTTTGGATGAAACTGTATTCATACTTTTCATGGCTAATATTCCAAAAATAAAATATTCAATTACATGAATAAGTTTATCCCAAGTTAGTAGCCACGTTTTGGGTAAACTTTGTCCAGGGAGAGATGACAAGCCCAAGATCAATATCATATAGGCCACCAATAAAATACGAAATGTATTATGATTCATAATCTGATATCACTTTGCCGATTTGGGTTAATAAGTCACTGGCGATCATACCACGCTGACTGATGGCATTGGCCAATTGATCTCCTGCTTTTCCGTGTATATACATACCTGTCTTTGCTGCATCTGCTGTAGACATCCCTTGGGCGATAAATGATGCAACCATACCGGTTAGCACATCGCCTGACCCTGCTGTTGCAAGGCCGGGATTCCCTGTAGAATTAACACACCCTTTTGATTCCCATGCAACTAAAGAAGGAGAATATTTTGCCAATAATACACCATTGAAATCCGATATAAAGGATTCAATTGCTTTTGGATAATCAGTACGCACATTTTCAACAGATTCACCGGTTAATCTTGAAAATTCTCCCAAATGAGGTGTAATGATAAAGTTTCCCTTAATGGAATTGAATAGTGCTTCATTTCCGTAAAATGGACGCAGCCCGTCTGCATCAATCACCAAAGGTTTATTCACATGCTGCACCAGCTTTTCAACAAGTAAAGCAGTGTCGTCGTGACTTCCTAAACCGGGACCAATCACCATGGTATCGCACCAGGCTATCTTTTTCATAATCGTATCATAATTTGATAAAGTGAAGTACCCCTTTCCATCATCCCCGCAAGGCACGGTCATACCTTCTGTAATTTTCCTTTCATATACAGGGTGTAATGATTCAGGTGCAAATGTAATGACCAATCCTGCCCCACTTCTTAACGCAGCCATGGATGTTAAGTAGGCTGCGCCTGTCATTCCCGTAGATCCGGCGAGAACGAGTACTTTCCCTTGCACATGCTTATGGGTAGTCTTTTTTAAAGGATGAAGTATTGATTGCATATCATCATCTTGAATTACAGACCATTTCCGACCCTCTAAATCATCAATAATATTTGGGAAACCGATATCTTCTTGGTGGATAGAACCAGAATGACTTTTCCCTGGTTCGAGTGCCATACCTAATTTCTCAAACCCCATAGTGATGGTTTCGTTTGCACAGACTGCACCGGTTGCCACATGACCCGTATTCGCATTGACCCCTGTGGGTATATCTGCAGAAACAGTTATTTGATCTTCATTCAGCCAAGCTGTCCATAGAAGAAGTTCATTCTTCAATTCACCAGTAAACCCTATCCCTAATATGGCATCAATCATTAAATCAAATTTTGGCAGTATTTTGGGTAATGCAGTAGAATATAAAATTGGGATGTCGTCTCCCACACATTTATCATGATATACAAGGCTATCACCTATCACGTCATTTTTTGTCATCAATGCATAAATGGTAACATTGAATCCACGTTCATGAAGTAAATGCCCTGCTGCAAACCCATCACCACCATTATTCCCTTTTCCGCAGATAATTCCAATTTTAGGTAAATGAAAACCTTCCAAAGTGGATTGAACGCGGGTAGCAATTTTATCGCCTGCATTGCCCATAAGTGTTTCGCCGGAGATACCATGAACATTCATGGCCAATGTATCTAGAGATCGAGCTTGTTCTCTGGTTAAGATCCGCATTTACAGGATAAGAATTGCCATGGCAATGGCATAATCAGATTCATGGGAAATGCTGACTTTGACGTCAGTAGTGGAAAGATTATTTATGGGAGAAACTACTGGTGCGCCATTGGATGCATTCAGTATTTCGATGGCAGTAAAATCAATTTGATCTATAGCTTCGGACGAAAGAATACATTTCTTAATGGCTTCTTTAGCCGCAAATCGGCCTGCATAGTGAATGGCTGGATTGGCTTTGCCATCGCAATAAGCGATTTCATCCGGAGTGAAGGTTTTTTGCTTGAACCGATTGCCGTGTTTTCTCAGCATTCCGTCAATCCGATGGACGGAAACAATATCCGTACCGATGAAAGGATTAGACGTTGTTCAACTCCTTGATAATCCCCACCACTTCATATACATCATTTATATCCCAATCGGCTCCGGATTCTACTGTCCCAAAGGTGTCCCCATAGCGAGCAAAAATGGTTTTCATACCGATTTGTTTTGCACCCACAACATCCCGGTCAGGCCAATCACCGATCATGAGCGCCTCTTCCGGCTGTACATCCAGGTGCTTTAAGGCCATTTCAAATGGCTTTGGCGATGGTTTGCGAACACCGGTATCATCAAAAGTGAGTACCGGCTCAAACACGTGATGGAGATTCAAATAGTATAATCGCATCCAGGCTTCACGGCTGGGCGCATCAGATACCACTGCCAGTTTGATGCCCATTTTAATCAATTCGATTAAGGTTTTATTCACATTGGGATAGACCAGTAAGGTGGCTTCACGGGCACGGCGATATGAGACAATACCTGCAGCAAGAATTTTATTGCTGACTTCCCCAACAGTCTGAGTCAAATAATCGTCGAATACCTGTTGGTTCTCCCACCCTTTTTCCATGTATAGATTAAAAATATCTTCGTAGGCCTTTTCTTCATCCACCTCTAGGCCCGCTTCATTCATAGCGGTGATGGCTGCTTTGACCGCAAACTGCTTCATCTTGATAAAATCAAGCAGTGTATTATCTAGATCAAATATGATGGCTTTTATCATGAGTCATAAGCCAAATTTTTAAATTTAATTTTCGTACTTCTGTGGGTTCTTGACTTTATCAATTTCGTACTCAGCCATTTTACGCCATGAACGATCATTTCGTGCTCTTTCAAATGCGTTCAGGGCTGCAGTTTTATTGCCCTTTCCACCGCACCATTCAGCCATACCCAACTCAAACCATGCACCACCAAAGCGCTGTTTTAACTCAGTACTACTTCTAGCCGCAGATTTCGCTCCATCACAATTGCCTAATGCATTCTGGGCACCTGCCAATCGGAAAAAGCTCATGGCATCACGGTCATTCAGTGCTACGGCCATTTCAAGATTGGATACGGCTTGTTCCCAATCCTGCTCTTCACTGTAGACCACACCCAGGCTAGCATATCCTTTGCTATAGTTGGGATTCACAGTAATGGACATGGTTAACACCTGTTTGGCTTTTTCATAATTTTTGGCACTAATATAAATGTCACCCATTGCGCCGTATGCTTTGTCATATCCGGGATAAATATCTACCGCTGATTCCAAGGCAGCAATGGCACCATCTTTATCATCCATAGAACTTTTGGCTAATCCCAGGGCAAAGAATCCTTTATAAAATTTAGGGTTTACAGCCAATGCTTTCTCATAGGAGGATACAGATGCATTTTTATCACCCATTTTGGATTGAATTACACCAATCTGGTAATGGGCCTGAAAAAATGACTCATCCACTTTGAGCACTTCATCATAAGATGCCAATGCACCTTCTAAATCGCCTCGCTTATACGACTGGTTTCCGTTATTAAAATAATTTTTTGCTACATTTCTGATCGCTGCAGAAGCCGTTTTATGATCGGGATAAATTTCTAATGTTTTATTAAAATACTCAACTGCATCAGTGAATTCTTTTTTCCGGAAATGGGTGAGCCCCATATTAAAGACAGATTCAGGATAATTAGGGAATTTTTCATAAGCCACACGGAAAGACTCAAATGCTTGATCTGCATCTCCATTTTTCATGGATCGGTTTCCCTTACTCATGAGGGTATTCAATTCATTCATTTTTTCAAATTCATCACGATATCCCTGATTTTCAGGCTCGGATTCGATAGCTTCTTTTAATTTGGATCCGGCTTCTTTTAGATCTCCTTTTCGTATGGCCACACTTGCAAGACCGAGATAAGCTGGAGCGAATGTGGGATCTGCAGCTAATGCTGCATTAAAACCTGCTTCAGCTTCTGCAACATTCCCTGCATCTAAACTGGCTTGTGCCGAATTAAATAACTCGTCGGGTGATTGGGCTAAAACAGTCCCAATAATCAATATCAAAATGGATACTTTTTTAATCATTATCCTTATCATCCTCATTTTAAGTTTTTTGTGCCGAAGGCCGGACTCGAACCGGCACGAGGTTTCCCCCACTGCCCCCTCAAGACAGCGTGTCTACCAATTCCACCACTTCGGCCAATAGGCATTTAATTATTTTGTTTTTCCTGAATGGGCGTTGTGGGTATATCCAGCGTTTCAGTGGGCGCTGCCAAAGTACGCTCTTCTTGCGCTTCTTCTACAACTGAACCGGCACGGCTTGTATCTGGTGCACCAACCAAGCTAATCAGGAGCGCCAACCCCATGAATGTGATAGCCAGATAGGTTGTAATTTTACTTAATGCCGTTGCTGCGCTTCGGCCGCCAAAAATGGCATTGGTAGTTTGTCCTCCGATGGATCCAGCTAATCCACCGCCTTGACTCGCCTGCATTAATACAACTGCAATCAATAATAAACTGATAATAGCATGAATTGTAATTAAAAATCCTAACACGATTTACCTCTTAATAATGGGCTGCCACTGTTTCAATAATGTGGCAAAAACTTTCAATTTTCAAACTGGCTCCTCCAATGAGGAAACCATCTACACCTTCTGCTTGAATCAATGATTTTGCATTATCTGCATTCACCGATCCACCATATAAAATGGGAATGTGAGCACCATTGGCTTCAAACAAGGATGCCAATATACCTTTCACATCTTTATGCGCCGTTTCTATTTGCTCAACAGATGCAGTTTCTCCTGTCCCTATGGCCCATACGGGCTCGTAAGCCACAATAAATTGATCAGGATTAATTTCCGATAATCCTGATAGCCCTAATTCAATTTGTGCTTTTAGCACAGCTGACGTCTGACCCGATTGTCGGTCTTCCAATGTTTCGCCGATGCAAAACAAAGGAATTAATCCACTTTCAATGACCGCATGAATCTTTTTATTGATCCATCCATCCGTTTCACCAAAAACATGTCTGCGTTCGGAATGGCCAATTATTACATAGTCCACACCGGCCGATTTGAGCATATCTATTGATATTTCACCCGTAAATGCGCCATGGGATTCATGATGCACATTTTGGGCTCCTACACCGAATGGATGCTGCCCCATTGCGTCAACAATGGGATAAAGAGCTGTAAACGGCGGGCAGAATATAACCTTAGCTTCAACCGTATCCAATATACGATTTTGGATTTCACCGACGAAGGATATCCCTTCTTCGATGGTTTTATGCATCTTCCAATTTCCAGCAACGATTGGCATGTTTTTCATTTAAATCTCCAATGAATAAATTGCAGGCATAGTATTACCTGATAAGAGTTCTAGTGATGCACCACCACCGGTTGACACATGACTAACATTTTTCATTAATCCGAATTGTTTGATGGCGGCTGCAGAATCACCACCTCCGATGATGGTTGTTGCATTATTTTCTGTGGCCGTTGCAATCCGCAGAGCTACCTGCTCCGTCCCTTTATGAAATCCATCTACTTCAAACACCCCCATAGGGCCATTCCACAAAATGGTGCCCGATTCGGATATAATATCTGTAAAAGACTCAACGGTTTCAGGACCAATATCCAGCCCCATAAGGTCATCCGGAATTCCGCCAGCTTGGTGAATTTCTGTATGTTGTGCATCTTTCATGGAACTGGCGCATACAAAATCTTTAGGGAATATTAATTTGGTATTACCGCGGGCTGAAGCCATGATGTGCTTCGCTGTTGATTCCATCGCCGGATCTACTAATGAATTGCCTACGTCTTTTCCGCGAGCTTTCAAAAATGTAAATGCCATACCACCACCAATTAGGATATTGTCGGCCCTACCAATAAATCGATGAATTAAATCCAACTTGGTGTCAATTTTAGCTCCACCTAATATAACCGTCAATGGTTTGGCCGGATTTTGCATCGCTGTAGATAAATACTGCAATTCAGTTTCTACCAAAAACCCCATGCCTTTATGCATGAAATGTTTAGTCACACCCACATTTGATGCATGGGATCGATGAGCAGTTCCAAAGGCATCATTGATATATACTTGGCCATGTTTTGCCAATGCAGTACTAAACTCACTGTCATTGGTTGTTTCACCATTGTGAAACCGCAGATTTTCCAATAAGTGAATTTCACCCGTCCGCAATCCTAAAGTGACATCATGTGCATCTTCAGATACACAATCATCTGAAAACTTAATCGGCATTTCTAATAAATCGGCCAATGATTCACCAACAGGAATCAAACTCTTTTCGGGGTTAGGTTGTCCCTTTGGACGTCCCAAATGAGACATAAGAATCACTTTTGCCCCTGCTTTTAAACAAAATTGAATAGTAGGCAATACTGCCCGAATCCGAAAATCATCCACAACGCGGTCGTTTTCAATAGGTACATTGAAATCCACACGAATAAGAACGCGTTTATTTTTCAGATCAAAAGATTTAAGTGTTTTTATCACGAGGTTTTTTCTTTTTGAATTTTTGGCGTAGCAAGGGTGATCGCAACAACCCGTTCTGCCCCATTTTGTTTTAATTTTTTTGCACAGGCAGACATGGTAGCACCTGTAGTTAATACATCGTCAACGATACCAATTTTTAATCCATTTAAGGGGCGTGAAGTTACAAATGCATTTTCCATATTTTGAAGACGTTCTTCTCGATCCAGCGTTGTTTGTGAAACAGTATATTTTTGCCGATGAATAATGGATGCATCAAAAGGGATGCTTACCTGTTCTGATAATCCTTTTCCAATCCACAATGCCTGGTTATAACCCCGTTCTCTTTTCTTTTTTGGGTGCAGTGGAATGGCCGTTAGTATATCTAAAGATGAAATGGCTGAATTATCTAAATGAACTGCAGCCATTTTCCCCAAGACCTTACCTACTCGGGCACGGTCCGAATATTTCAAATGGTGGATCACCTCCTGCAATGCATCGGTAAACCACCAGCATGCAAATGCTTTATCAATATTTTCCTGAAAAAATATTTCAGAAAGGCGATCTCTTCCATCGGTGGGTTCCAATTGATTGATACAGAGATTGCATAAAATTCCTTCATCCAAATTGTCGTTACATGAGATACAATGATTAGGGAAAACCCATTTCATGATCAAAGTGTAGATCGAATTCAAAAATGACATAGTTTGAATCTACATAAAATTCTATTTATATCGATGCGAAGGGGCGGTAATTTAATTGGTCAATTATGGCAACGAACCCAAAATCATCAATCAATTTTCAAGATCTCATGCTTTATCGCATCCATGAGATTCTCCTCGTCGCCAGCCCATACGATGCATTCATCCTTGAAGAGGACGGTCGACTCACCCAACAAATACTCTACGAATATCTGGGGATGAACCTTTCTTATGCCCCAAGGGTATGGCATGCAGACAATGCGACTACAGGTCTGAAAATGCTATCGGATCGCAGTTATGATTTGGTAATTGTAATGATGCGAATTGCAGATATGGACCCCATCACCTTTGGTGAAAAGGTAAAGGCCGACTTCCCCGACAAACCCATTATCCTTCTTGCATTCGATGAATCTGAAATTACGGCTCTGCCTCAGGCACGATTAAACCAATCCATTGATAAAGTTTTTATCTGGTCAGGGAATGCTAATGTATTTCCAGCGATTATTAAAAATATTGAAGACCGTGAAAACCTTCGCAGGGATTTTGAAATTGCAGATATACGCGCCATTATTATGGTTGAAGATGACCCTCGGTACTATTCAATCATTTTGCCTCGGATTCACCGTACAGCATTAAAACACGCTCGAAGCCTGATTAATAAAAGTCTATCGGATACCGATAAGCTCCTCGTGTTCCGAGCGCGACCAAAAGTCATTTTGGTGTCTACCTATGAAGAGGCCATCGCATTATATGATAATTATCGCCATAATATTTTAGGATTAATTTCGGATGTACGGTTCCCAAAAGATGGAGAATTGGATGATCATGCCGGCGTAAAACTGGCATCCTATGTGCGAGAAAAGGACTCAGATATGCCGGTAGTACTCCAGTCCACCAATCCAAACCATGTGAAGGATGCGAAAAATGCGAATGCATCATTCATTCATAAAAAATCACCCACTCTCCTTCAGGATTTGGAGAGCTTTATTGTAAACAACTTTGGATTTGGCGATTTCATTTTTCGAGATAAAAGACAAAAAGAAATTGCACGGGCCGGTGACATGAATGCCCTGCGGTATCATCTAAGTAAAATTCCTGAAAAATCATTGGAATACCATGCATCTAAAAACCACTTTTCGAATTGGCTGGCCGTCCGTGGAGAATTTTCAATCGCATCAAATATTCGTCCTCTTAAATTACATGATTTCAATAATTTAAACGAATTACGTCAACTGCTTATTGAACAAATAGATATAAGCATTCAAGCCCAAAATGAAGGGCAAATTGTTCAGTATTCTTCAACATCCAAAGATGAAAGCTTAAACTTTGTTCGACTTGCATCCGGTTCATTGGGCGGCAAGGCCAGAGGACTGGCATTCGCAAACAATTTACTGTCCGAATCGAATATTTCAGATGAATACCCAACAATGGAATGCCGAGTTCCGAAAGTGGCGGTTATTGGCACGGATGAGTTTGACTTATTCATGGATGAAAACAAACTGTGGAAGACTGCCTTTTCTAAGAATAAATCTGATAAGTCCATCAAGAAGGCATTTTTAAAGGGAAAGCTTTCAAAAGAACTGACAAAAACTTTATCCAAATATTTGTCAAAAGTAAAATATCCCATTGCGGTACGATCATCCAGTTTATTAGAAGATTCTCAATACCAACCACTCGCCGGCATGTACGCTACCTATATGCTCCCCAATTCAGATAAATCCAAGACAGCGCGACTGGACCATTTGATGAAGGCCATCAAACTGGTTTATGCCTCGACATATTTGAAAGAACCCCGTTCACTCATTGAAAATTCTGTCCATCGCCACGAAGAAGAAAAGATGGCTGTCATTATTATGGAATTGATCGGAAAAAAACATGAAGATCGATTTTATCCGTCAGTAAGCGGATCGGCTCAGAGTTTTAATTATTACCCCATTTCTTACATGAAGCGTGAAGAAGGGGTGGCTTATTTGGCCTTGGGCCTAGGACGGACCATCGCCGAGGGAGAAAAATCGTTACGTTTCTCTCCAAAATATCCTGGGATTATTCCCCAATACTATTCGGTTCGATCTACCATCGATAATTCTCAAAATCAATTCTACGGATTAGATCTCCAAAAAGGGGACAAGCTCCTGAAGTATGGTGAAGAAGAAAATACATCCATTTATGATTTAGACGTTGCTGAACAGGATGGTGAACTCCATTGGGCAGGATCAGTAGTTTCTGAAACAGACAACGTGATTCGAGACTCCCTCCGCCACCCTGGTAATCGAGTCATTACCTTCCCATCTCTTTTGAAATGGAAATCAGCCCCTGTCCCTGATTTGCTCATGGATGTGCTTGCTATGGGCGAGAATGCCTTAGGTTGCCCCGTTGAAATTGAATTTGCAATAAATCTCCATAAGGGTAGTGATACGCCACATGAATTTGCTCTATTACAGATTAAACCCATGGTCATTGGGGGATTGGATCGCATTCAGGAATTTGAATTCATTCATGATGATGATATTTTATGTAAAAGCCAAGTGGCATTGGGAAATGGCGTCATTGACAATATACAAAATATTATTATGGTCGATCCTGAAACATTTGATGCATCCCAAACCCAAACCATCGCCAAAGATATTGAACACATTAATCATAAAATGCCCAAGGGTGAACAGTATATTTTGATCGGTCCCGGCCGCTGGGGTACAGCAGATCCATGGCTCGGTGTTCCCGTGGAATGGGATCAAATCTCCCACGCAAAAGTAATTATTGAATATGGCATGTCAGAATTCCCAGTAGATCCATCATTTGGAAGTCATTTTTTCCAAAATGTTACATCCATGCGAATTGGTTATTTCACCATAAATCACAAGAAGAAACAGGACCGATTGGATATGAGTTGGCTCAATGCACAAACAGAAAAAGCGGTAACAAAACATACAAAATGGATTCAATTGGATCGGCCGCTAACCGTCACCATCGATGGCCAAACCGGTGAAGGCACAATTATAAAACCGCTGGATCCCGTGCAAGAAGCCATGGATGAGCACGAAGCATCTGGTATATAAAAAACCCCACGTACCCTGAGGATGTCAAAGGCTGTGGGGTTTTAAGTTAATAAAAGTGCAGGTCGACTTCGATCAGACTACACCTTGATCCATCATGGCATCCGCCACTTTGATGAATCCAGCAATGTTGGCACCTTTCACGTAATCATTGAACCCATCTGAACTGCCATGATCTAAACAAGCGCTGTGAATACTCTTCATAATATGGTGAAGCTTTTGGTCGACTTCTTCTCGCGTCCATGAAATTCGGCTGGCGTTTTGGCTCATTTCCAAACCGGAAACGGCTACACCGCCTGCATTGGCGGCTTTGCCCGGACCGAACAAGATTCTCTCGCCCAAGAATACTTCAACAGCCCCAGGGTCAGAAGGCATATTCGCCCCTTCAGCCACGGCAGCACATCCATTCTTAACAAGCGCTTTGGCTTCTTCAGTGTTGATTTCATTTTGGGTAGCACAAGGTAAGGCCACATCACAAGGAATATTCCACGGACGCTGCCCTTCTAAATAAGTACCGCCGATTTTGTCTGCATATTCGCTAATTCGACCCCGCTTCACATTTTTTAGATCCATCACAAAGGCCAGTTTTTCTGCGTCAATTCCATCGGGATCATGAATTGTACCGCCTGAATCAGACAAAGAAACTACTTTACCCTCAAGATCGTTCACCTTTTCGGTGGCATATTGCGCCACATTCCCTGAACCGGAAACAGTAACTGTTTTGCCTTTGAAGGATTCGCCTTTAGTTTTTAGCATTTCATCTGCAAAGTATACACAACCGTATCCAGTGGCTTCTGGTCGAATCAAACTTCCACCCCAGTTCAGGCCTTTTCCGGTCAATACACCCGTAAATTCGTTGCGAATCCGCTTATACTGTCCAAAC
>LSCF01000036.1 GCA_001577025.1 Fidelibacterota bacterium TCS55
TGTAGAAACGGAAGTAGAGGAAGATGTTGCTGCAGAGATACATGCTGAAGAACCAGTAGAAGCTGCACCTGAAGAAGAACAAACGGACGAACCGGCTATAGAGGGTGATTCAGAAGAGACTGCAGAAACAATAGTAGAGGAAGAGCATGCTACTGAAGAAGTGACGGATGATGTACCTGCAGAAGATTCATCAGAGGAGTCCGTAGAAACGCCGACCACTGAAGAAGAAAAAACTGATTAATTATAAAAATTATAATTTTTAATTAATAATTCTGGAGAGGTGGCCGAGCGGCTTAAGGCGCACGCTTGGAAAGCGTGTGTGCGTTAATAGCGTACCGTGGGTTCGAATCCCACCCTCTCCGCACAAAAAAATATTCCGATTAACGAATTATAACTCTTTTATATTCTTACTTGTTTAATACCTAAAATAACTGGAGGAGGTTAATTTTGCGTTCAATATTTAACATTTTTCCCATATTTCTCTTTATGGTCACAATTATTTTTGCGGCTGATTCCAATCCTAATGACCGTGCTAACATAAGTTTGGCAACCAAATTTGCACCCTACAAAATCAAAAAAATGATGTATAGCACATCTGTTCAGCCAAAATGGATTGAGGGGAGTGAAGGATTTTGGTATGAATGGAAATCATCTAATGGTACTGATTACTTCATCGTTGATCCAGCAAAAGGGACAAAAAGTCCTATATTTAATAATGATAAAATTGCGGCGGAGTTAACAAGGATAACCAAAGATCCGTGGGATGGTAAGCATTTGCCGATTATAAAAATAAAGTTTATTTCAAAGTTGCTTCTTCAATATGAAGTCACTTCATCTCAGGATGAAGTTAAAGATGAAGTAGAAGAAGAAAATCAAGAAGAAGACAAAGCTAAAAAGAAGGCTCCAAAAAAGAAAATATTTCATTTTGAATATGATGTTCGCACCGAAAAACTAAGGGAGTTAGAAAATTGGGAAGCGCCTAATGATCATCCAAGCTGGGCCAGTGTATCTCCTGATGGGGAAACAATCGTTTTTGCTAAAAACTTTAACCTTTATAAAATAGACAAAGATGAGTATAAAAAAGTTTTAGACGCGAGAAGGGGAAAAGACGAAAAAGAAGCTGATAAAGCAGTGAAAAAATTAGATTTAAATGAAATACAATTAACTGAAGACGGTGAACTGCATTACAGTTATGGTGGAGCTTTATGGTCTAGAGGCACTCTAGATACAAAAAAAGAAGAAAAAAAGAAGGAAAGAAAACGTCCAAATATCTATTGGTCTCAAGATTCAAAAAAGTTTGCGTCAATTCGTTATGATCGGCGAAATGTAAAGGATTTATGGGTAATTCATAATGTAGGCCATAAGCGCCCAGAACTAGAATCCTATAAATATGATATGGCAGGAGACACGAGTGTGACTCAGTATGAAATGATGGTTTATGATTTGGAGGAATATGAATCAACAATTATTGAAATAGATCACTTTAAAGATCAGCGAGTTGGAATTTATACTAAACGTCAATTCCGATATCCTGCTAGTGATGAACCAAGACGATCATTATGGCTATCACCAAATTCTGAAAAATTATATTTTTTTCGCCAGAGTAGAGATTGGCATAAGCTTGATATATGCGTCGCAGATACAAAAACTGGCAATGTTGAAGTGCTTATTAAGGAGCGGCTAAATACATATATAGATAAGTTGCCACTAGAGAGATTAAAAAATGGTGATTTCATTTGGTGGTCAGAACAAAGTGGGTGGGGTCACTTATATTTGTATGACAGTAATGGAAAATTAAAAAAGCAATTAACTGACGGGCCATTTTCAGTTAGAAGAATAATCGGAATAGACGAATCTAGAGGGTTTGTATATTTTATGGCTAATGGAAAAGAAGAAGATGAAGACCCTTATTACCAGCATTTATATCGTGTATCATTAGATGGAACCAGGTTGAGACAACTTGATAAAAAGAATTATTATCACAGTGTTTCTATGAACGAAGCAAATTCATATTTTGTGGATAATTTTTCTAGAGTTAATACGAAGCCAGTAAGCGGATTGTACTCTGCTGCAGGGAAAAAGGTTCTGGACCTTGAAACGGCCGATATGAGTCAATTGATAGCAGCTGGATTTAAATACCCTGAGCCATTTAAGGTTAAATCTGCTGATGGTGTTACAGATATCTATGGTGTAATGACAAAGCCTTTTGATTTTGATTCAACAAAATCTTATCCAGTAATTGCTTATGTTTATCCTGGACCTCAAACAGAATCTGTCGCAAAATCCTTTACACAGCTACGTCATCATACAACTCATTTGGCTCAATTTGGTTTTATTGTAATTACCATTGGAAATAGAGGAGGGCACCCTGCTAGGTCAAAATGGTACCATAATTATGGATATGGGAATTTAAGGGATTATGGACTCGCTGATAAAAAATCTGGTATTGAACAGCTAGTCAATAAGCATAGCTTTATTGACATTGATCGAGTTGGTATTTATGGTCATTCTGGTGGTGGTTTCATGTCAACAGCCGCAATGCTTGTATATCCTGATTTTTTTAAAGTTGCTGTTTCCTCTGCGGGAAATCATGAAAATCAAATATATAATAGCTATTGGTCTGAAAAACATCATGGTATAAAAGAGGTTATTGATGATTCTAATCGTGTCAAATTTGAATATGATATTGCCACCAATAGTGCATTGGCAAAAAATCTAAAAGGGCATTTACTGTTAACTACAGGTGATGTGGACAATAATGTTCATCCGGCGGGTACAATACGCATGGCAGAAGCCTTAATCAAAGCCAATAAACGTTTTGATTTTTTCTTGTATCCAGGGCAACGCCATGGATATGGTGATATGTCCGATTATTGGGCATGGCAAAGGGCGGAATATTTTGTCAAACATCTGATCGGCGATGATAGGTGGCAAGTAGATATTGAACAGCTTAATCTTGAAAAAGAACAGAATAAATGATAAAATCTTCACATGAAGCGAATATTATTATTAATCAATTTTATTTGGTTTTTTTCGTGTGAAGACAAATCTTCCTATCCTGACGAACCTGTTCTCGACTGGAATAATCTTGATCTTACCAAAGATTTTGAGACTGGACGTTTAGATGTTGATGGTATTGACACAGGCCAATTGGAGTCGGGACTAGAAAAGGCAAAAGACTTAGATAATTTTTACGCGATAGCCATTATATATAAAGGCCGTTTGATCGTTGAAGAATATGCGAATGGAGATCGGAAAACTTTATATCCAGTTTGGTCAGTAACAAAAAGTGTCCTCTCTGCATTGGTGGGCCAATCCATTGATAAAGGTTATCTAGAGAACGAAACAGAAAGTATTGGTAGTTTTTTCCCAGATGTTGCTGATTCGATAAAAAGAAAAATAACGGTCAGACATTTATTGACTATGTCCTCAGGTATATCTGATAATACAGGATATATGTCAGAAGCCTATCCATTACAATTCATATTGGATAAAGATCTTCTGTATCCATCGGGTACCTGGTGGAATTATACTTCAGCAGGGACTCATGTATTATCATACCTTTTTACGGCTGCTACAGAAACATCTGCCTCCAATTTTGCTCTTAACAATTTATTTTCAAAAATTGGTGTATCCGACTATTTATGGAGTGAAGATGCCTATGGAATATCCAATGGCGGCTTTGGATTAAGACTACGTCTGGTAGATATGGCCAAATTTGGCCAACTATTTCTACAATCCGGACAATCTCTAGGGAAAGAGGTAGTATCCTCAACTTGGGTGAAAAAATCCTTTGATATGACTATTCCTTTTAATGAGGAGAAATCAAGCGGCTACGGTTATCTATGGTGGATGCGGCTATTAAATGGGGAAAAAATGATTTATGCTGCTGGGTATGGTGGTCAGTATATCATGGTAGTCCCCACTCGGGCTTTGGTTGTGGCCATTACATCCAGCTCCCAATATAGCGGGGAATATGGAAATGATCTAAATCGTATTTTTTATGACGATATTATTGGTAGTTTCTCCCAAGTAGACCTACAGTAAAATTTCATTTTCATAATAGCGGGGAATTCATGAGGAAAATAATCCTATTCATTCCACTCCTCCTTTTAGGCAGTGAACTTATGCATCCGGAAGATCCCAAATCTCGGGATCATAATTCATTAGGTTTTGGGGTATCGGGGGACGTGGCCTTATCAAATGGAATATTTTATGTTGGCCAAAGCGGTTCATCATTGAATAATGGCTCTGTCTATATATATACACCCGACAATAAAAAAACCTTCATCCAAACACATATCCAAGCTCCAATACAGGATGGGCTTGGGTATGATTTTGGTTATGCTTTAGATGTGTATGAGAATACTATGGTGATAGGTGCACCCCATCGGGTAGATAATATTGGTCGTGCATATATTTACAAAAAAGATTCCAAAAATCGATGGCAGTACATTGAAACCATTTTACCTGATGGGAAAGGCTGGTCTTCTGATTTCGGTTCTAAAGTTATAATAAATGATCGACATATTATCATCGCCGATCGATATGCCAACGATGAACGAGGCAGGGTATATACACTTGCATACGATGATGAAAAAATGGAGTGGAAAAAAGGAAAGGTTATCCAGAATGATCAAATTCCTGTTGATGGGTATTTTGGACACGATATTGCGATAAATGGTGACAGGATGCTTGTCGGTTCAAGAAAAGCAAACACTGTGGTGTCTTACTCATTCTCCGAAGAATGGATTCAGACTCAAGTATTGACGCCAAACAAGGTGCAAAGTAACGGTAGATTTGGTTTTTCCATAGCCTTGAATGATGATATGGCAGTTATAGGTATGCCGGGGTACGATAATTTAGGACATATCGAAGTATTCAATTTAAATCATGGAAAAGGACAATTCGGTGAGTGGGAGTATGTTGAAACAATTTCGAACCCCAAGAATTCAAATGGTTCATACTTTGGGGCTTCCATGGCTATGGATGATTCCGAAGTTGTTATCGGCGATTACAACAATGAATCTGTCCATATTTATTCTTATGATACATCTGGTCTCACTCATAAACAATCGATTGATTCAGCTGGGGATATGGATCATAAGTTTGGAAGAGCTGTTGCCATTGATGACCATTCCTTATTCATTGGCGCCACCTATGGAGAAAAAGCATTTATTTATACTAAGACAACAGACCAATCGTGGCAAATGAGTTCTATGGTCGAAAGCTTAAGTCAGAACGTTTCAATCACAGGTGAAAAGAAGATATGCTCCAATGGGAAAGCAGACGACATTTATTCCTGTAATAGTATTGACTTAATGGCTTATTTAACACCCAAAGATCTAACGGGAGGTGTCAATACAGAGCTGAATGATATTTGGGGGTGGACCGACCCTACAAACGACAAGGAATATGCATTAGTTGGCCTTCGAAATGGAACTTCCTTTGTGGATGTTTCAGACCCATTGAATCCATTTGTTGTGGGCCATCTACCTACTGCAACAAGTAGCTCCACATGGAGAGATATTAAGGTTTATAAGGATCATGCTTATATAGTAGCTGATAATGCAGGCAATCATGGGGTACAAGTATTTGATTTGTCTCAGTTGCGCGGTGTAACGGAATTCAAAGAATTCACAATGACGAATCATTATACAAAGGTGGGTAGTGTTCATAATATTCACATTAATGAAGCCACTGGATATGCTTATGCAGTGGGTATAAGTAGCGCGCCAAACTATGAATTAAAATGCGGAGGTGGCTCTCATATCATAAATTTAGCAGATCCGGCTAATCCAGATTTTGCAGGGTGTTTCGCTCATCCTAATACAGGTCGTAGCAATACTGGTTATACCCATGATATTCAGGTCGTTGTCTATAATGGGCCCGATACGGAGCATCAAGGAAAGGAAATTGCATTCAGTTCGAATGAGACGGCTTTGAGTATTGCGGACCTAACAGATAAACTGGCTCCCAAACTCATTTCTAAATTTGATAATATGCAATTTGGCTATGTTCATCAAGGTTGGTTGAGTACGGATCATCGCTACTTTTATGTAAATGATGAACTAAATGAGTTACGTGGTTATGATACGGAACAAACGACCGTTATATTCGATCTCAAGGATCTTGATAACCCTACTGTTGCAAACGTTTATCGTTCTGGATTAAATACAATTGATCATAATAATTATGTTGTAGGGGATCTGATCTATCAATCTAATTATTCAACTGGGTTAAGGGTGATCAATATTAAGAACCCCACTATGCCAATAGAGTCAGCTTATTTTGATACTTATGCTGCTGGGGATAAAATTTCATTTGTCGGCTCATGGAGTAATTATCCCTATTTCAGCAGTGGAACGATAATTATGACTTCCATTGAGGAAGGCTTTTATGTGTTAAAGGCATCACAAGGGGGGAACCTGTCTACTGAAAATGGGATTGCAATTCCTGACGAGTATGCATTAAAACAGAATTACCCGAATCCATTTAATCCGATCACACAAATTCAGTATGAACTTCCAAAAGCAGGGGAAGTTAACGTTACAGTTTACAATACTTTAGGTGTTGAAGTGATGGAGATCGACAAAGGATTTCGTAGCGCAGGCATACATAAAGTGACATTTAACGGTAGCGACCTACCCAGTGGGATTTACTTTTATCAATTAAAAGTAGGTTCTATCGTAAAAACACGGAAAATGTCTTTGATAAAGTAAGAATTATCTTGAGTCAACTTATGTTAAAACACATAAATTCCGTTCCCATATTTAAGTAGAATAATCAATTTGGAGGGGTGGCAGAGCCTGGCTGATTGCACCGGTCTTGAAAACCGGCAAGGGGAAACTCTTCGGGGGTTCGAATCCCTCCCCCTCCGCACAAAAAATAGGAAAATTTATGGCAACGTTGATTTTGCGAGATACATACCGCGCATTAGAAGCGGAAATGAAAGAAATCGATAAGAAGAAGAGAGAGACTGCAGAAAGAATACGAATCGCTGCGGATCATGGGGATTTGAAGGAAAATGCCGAATACCACGCGGCCAGAGAAGAGCAAAGCCTCATCGTATATAAAAAACAATTGATGCAGTCCCATGCACCATTTCGATTTATCGAAGATGGGGATATTGATACGGAAGACGTGGGATTCGGTAATAAAGTTACGATTCTTGAAGAAGGAAAAACCGACCCTGAAATTTACCACCTCTTAGGTCCTATTGAATTTGAATTTGATGTGTATCCGGATATCGTCACTTACCATGCACCATTTGCTCAGGCCATGATTGGTAAAGAGGTGGGTGAAGATTTTACCATTGATATCGAAGGTAAAGAGATTAAGTTCACCATTACGGCAATTGAAAAGGTTTAAGCGTTTTAATCATAACTAAATTAAATATTATGATTGGTGGTTCAAATTGAATCACCACCTTACATTTTATTTCCTAATCATAAGTCAAACATCTGAAAATCTATTTTGGAATATTTTTTTAACCTTATCTTTTGAAGTTAATTTAAGCGGTAAAAATGATAAAGGCGTTCACCATAACATTCTTTCCAATATTTATTCCTAATTTTTAATATGACCAAAAATCAAATATCCCAGCGATCACTTTTGATATGGAGATACCTACAGACATTGGTTTTTATTTTTGGGCTTTTTATACTATTTAATTTGATTTTCTTTCAGAAATTGGGTTTGACATTATTCTGGAATATTCTGATACCCGTGGCTCCAGCTCTTCTGGTGATTGCGGTTGGAGTCTGGAGAAATGTATGCCCTCTCGGATCACTATCCCTTTTGCCCAGACATAGTGGTTTATCAAAAAGAAAAAGACTTACTGTTGAGCAATCCGGAGCATTAAGCTTGATCGCAGTAATTGCTTTATTGATACTTGCGCCATTACGCCATGTATTGTTTGATATTAGTGGAATTGCAACAGCGCTTCTAATAATGATAGTTGGTGTAATTGCTGTAATTACAGGATTTTATTTTGAATGGAAAAGTGCTTGGTGTTCAGGATTATGCCCAATATATCCAGTGGAAAAATTGTATGGAATGAGTAATAGATTTTCTATACCTAATGTTCATTGTGATCAATGTTATCGTTGCGTAACGCCTTGCCCTGATACTACGCCAGGATACACTCCTTTTACAGCGGCAAACACAACTTATCATGAAATAGCCGGGTCAATCATGGTTGGTGGTTTCCCAGGATTTGTATGGGGTTGGTTTCAGGTGCCAACGATGAAAGAAAAATTGGGGCTGGAACAACTTTTACTGGTTTACAATATGCCCATTTTAGGCCTTGTTAGTACCTTGTTATTATTCCTTATTCTTAAACGATTTTTCCCCACTGGTAAACTGGTGTCTATATTTGCTGCGTCAGCAGTTTCCTGCTATTATTGGTTTAAGTTGCCCTCATGGTTCGGATATGGCGTATTTCCAGGTGATGGAATGTTGATCGATTTATCAGGAATTCTTCCTGAATGGTCTTTGACTTTGCTGGTATGCACAACGACCTTGTTCTTTTTCTGGTGGATTGTTTTCAATAAACAAAACAGAAATAGTTGGGAAATAAAACCGACTTATGCAAATGAACAATAATGGTTTTTAGAATGTGCCCTAAAAATAATCATTACATTTTTAAGACCAAGTTATTTTAGATAAATTACTTTTTATAATGGAATTATATAAAAAATTTCTAGTCATTTATCCTAGATACGCTGTGGTAACTGTTCTGTTTTTATTTGGATTGGCCATGGCCAATTATGAAGGAGGAACCATTATAAATCCAGAGGAAGTTGGGCATGATTTTTTACGGAATTTTTTAAGTGATCTTGGCAAATTCAATTCCAGTAATATGGTTTCTATGGTTCTTTTTTCATCTGCGCTGATTATTGTGGGTATCCTTTTTTCCGGGCACTTTTATTATTTTATGAAACTATATCCAATAGATCGGCCGATCGGGTGGATAGTGCGTATAGGATGTACAATTGGAATCTTTGGTTCTATTTGCTTTGCTGGGGTTGGGCTTACCCCACATAATGTTCTATCTCAGCCTCATATGTTTTTTGTGAATTGGGCATTTCGATCCTTCCTCGTTACAGCAATTTTAATTAGTATTACAATTTTTATGGATAAACGGTTCCTATTTCGTTATGGCATAGGCTATGTTCTATTTTCTGTAATGATTTTTTTCTATATTCTCGTGTTAGAATATGGGCCCGATCCAAAAGGGAGCGATTTTGCTTTGGTGTTTAGTGTGGTTGCCCAAAAAATAATCATATTTGTCTTTATGCTGTCGGTATGTTTTCAATCGTTTGGAAATTCAAAATTAATCGCAGATATTTCATCAGAATAATTAATTTTATGATCAACAATTTTGGGAGAATCTATGTTTCATTTTAGGCTTATTTTTGGCATCGTGCTACTCAGCTATGGGTGTGAAAAACCATTGGAAGGGTGGAATAAATATGTCCATGCAAAGGATGCAATAGCAGCACAAAAATCAATCACCGGTGATTTATTGCATCAACATATATCCACTTTAGCTTCAGACGATTTTGAAGGACGCTTTCCTGGGACCATCGGCGAGGAAAAAACCATCGAATATTTAACTCAAATATATCAATCATTGGGATTGCAACCGGGGAATCCTGACGGCACATATCTCCAAAAGGCCACCATGACTGGTGTCATAACCAATTTAAAAGCCCAATTTATAACAGACGATGAACGATGGGTGCTGAATGTAGGCGATGAAATCATCGGCAACTCTTTCCAGCTCAAGGACCAAGTGGAGTTAAAGGCAAAAGATATTATCTTTTGCGGTTACGGCGTTAATGCACCGGAATATGGCTGGAATGATTTTGAAGGTATAGATGTGAAGGACAAAGTTATTGTCGTGTTAGTAAACGACCCACCTGTCATGAAAGATGGAGAATTGGATGCATCTATGTTTGGCGGCGAGGCCATGACCTATTATGGTCGCTGGTCCTATAAATATGAAGAAGGGCTCCGCCAAGGGGCAGCTGGTGTTATTGTGGTACATGAAACCATCCCAGCCGGTTACCCATTTAGCGTATTGCAAAATGGGTCAGGTGGCGAGCAACTTACCATTGAAGACCCCACCACCACACCGTTGGCATTTCAAGGATGGATTCCTTTGAAATCAGCGGAGCGCTTATTTAAAATGAGTGGATTGGACTATCATGAATTAAAAGCAGCTGCTGTAAGTCCAAATTTTAAATCTGTAGCCCTTGAAACAAAATTCAATGGAAAAATGACTAATTCCGTTCGCCGATTCAGCTCCAATAATATTGTGGCGAAATACGAAGGGAATGATCCTGTATTAAAAGATGAATATATTATTTACACCGCCCATTGGGATCATCTTGGTAAAAATAAAAGCGCGGAAGGGGATCAAGTTTATAATGGAGCCAATGACAATGCATCTGGCACGGCCATGATTATGGCTGCAGCTGAAGCATTCAGCAATTTGGCAGAAGGTTCTAAACGATCCATTTTATTTCTGGCAGTAACGGCAGAAGAACAGGGGTTGCTTGGTGCAAAATATTACAGCTTAAATCCTTTATACCCCCTGGAAAAAACCATTGCCGTAGTCAATATTGATGCCATGGGGAACACTTTTGGCCGCACCAAAGATCTTATTGTGGTGGGCAAAGGAAATTCTGAATTGGATGAAGTGTTGGAATTTGCTGCTGCACAAGATGGCAAATATCTCATTCCTGATGCTGAACCAGAAAAAGGATTTTATTATCGATCAGACCATTTTGCATTCGCCAAACAGGGCGTACCAGCCCTATACGCAGACGGTGGACTTGATGTCGTAGAAAAAGGTAAAGACTATGGTTATGCAATGAAGGACGATTATACAAACAATCATTATCACGGTTTAAGCGACGAAATACATGATAACTGGACTTTCGATGGTATGGTAGAAGATGGTCGTATTTTATTTCGCGTCGGGTATGCCTTAGCTCAACATGATAAATGGCCCGAATGGGCTGAAGGTACGGAGTTTAAAGCGAAAAGGGAGGCAATGCTGTCCAAATAGAAAAACGGTGATTTTAGCCCGATTTCTTCCAATCATCCTTTCTGAATTGTAAACCTTGGGTTTCTCAATGAGGGTCTAAATAATTTTTGTGCATTCTCATCAGTGATTAAAATAGTCAGTATTTTAATTGAGACGCTCACCCCATTCTTTGATTGTATAGGTTTCCATGCTAAAGGCATGGATTTCATTTTTGATCATTTTTCCCAGTGCATTATACACCAATTGATGACGATCTAATAAACCCATTGATTCAAAGGTATCCGACACGATTATAGCAGATAAATGATGACCGCCGGTAAATTGCTCGTGATGGACGTGCTTCCCGGTTCTATCCTTAATATCTAAATGGGCCAGATCCAAATGGTTCTCTAGATGATTGCGTATAACTTGTTCAATATTCATATCAATTATATTTATATGAATATCCCTAAATTACCATCGATGAAACCATCTGACCAAATCCAACTCACCGATGCCGATAAAGCTCGATATGAAAAACGAATCACGGAAATTGATTTGAATAATATCCCTATGGTGGTGAAAAGCATTCCAGTTAAAATTGAACGGCTTATTGCGGATCCCGGTTTATTGGACTATCAAATTGCATTGGTTTCTGACATTTCAAAATTGTTGAATGTACTATTGGAATTGCCGGAAGAAAGTGTAACACTAAAAAAACGTATTTTGTTCGCATTGGAATACTTTTTGGAAGAACAGGATGAAATTCCAGACAACGATCCACAAATCGGCCTGTTAGACGATTATGTATTGGTGCGTTGGGTGGTGGATAATATAATGGCCGATTATACGGTATTATAGGAATCGTAACGGTTTAATCGTTCAATTCTTCTTCAGAGAACTGCCACTGGCATGTATGGCACCACCAGGGCTTACCATAATATTCTGGTAAATCCTCTTGCCGTTGCATGGAGTTATTACATTTGGGACAATCCCGTTCGGCATCTTTATCTGGCCATTGATAATCCGGGCGAAATTTGACCGAATTATCTAATTGTTGTTCATTACTCATATAAGAATTTAGGGATGAAATCCTCCTTGGCAATAAGAGAAAAATAGGTCAATTCGATAAAACCCATAATTGCCAGAGGACCAATATACTTAATCCCATACCGGCATAGTTAGTCATTCGATAATCCTTTTTCGCCCTTTGAACCTTTGAGTGTAGCAATACCGTATTTAAATGAACATTGACTGTGTCGCCGCTAAGTACAAAAATCTTTTTGTCCGATTCAATTTTTCCGTATGAAATAAATGGATCTTGAATCGAGGGCGGTTGATGACTGATGCGGTGTACGCCTTCTAAAACAGGAATAGGGTTTGAAATGGGTGTGTGACCCATGAGTATGCCATCCACATAAATAGGGACGGTGGTCGTATCCGCAGAAATGCGTATATATCCCGGCTCAGACTCAAATATTGGCGACTGTCCAATCGCAGTTGAAATCCACATGAAAAGGATAAATACATATTTATTAACCATATAATAAATTATTTTCAAATGAGCCTCATAAAGAAGGAACTTCTACCCCTGAAAAATGACCAATAATCGTATTTACAGTTTTTCTCAAACCGCCATCCTACTTTTGGCGCTTTTCATTATTTCCTGCGCCAATTTCAAAGCCTACTTTAATACGTTTTATAATGCAGAAGTCTATTTCGAAAAGGCTGAAAAATCACGGCTAGAAAACCGTGGAGATGCCCTGCCAAAGATTGCCAAGACCCATTACGAAAAGGTGATTGAAAAAACACGAACGACTTTGGATGACTTTCCCGAATTCGATCGGAGAAAATCGGCCTATCTCATGATGATTCAATCTCAATTTTATTTGGCAAAATACGGAGATGCAAATCGTACCTTATCTGAAATGAATAACGAATTAAATGATGAAGTGAGAGAAGATGCTGTCTTTTGGACTGCCATGATCAAATGGAAAGAAGGGAAGGTGCAGCCGGCCATAAATGATCTCACCGCTATACTGTTGAATGATATGCATATGGAGATGGAAGCAAAAGTGCATATGGCCATTGCGGAGATTTATTTTGACCAACAAATGAAAACCCAATCAATGGATTATCTCGAAAAGGCAGCGGAAATCATCCGAGACCCCATTGAAAAAGGACAAATCTATTATCGAATTGCAGATCTTTCCTTTTCTGATGAAGACTATGACCGTGCTTTAAGTGCATATCAGCAAGTAATAAAATTGTCTCAAACTAATAAACAAATTCAAGAAGGGCACCTGCGATCGGTGCAGATTTACCGCCTCCAAGGTCAATTGGATTTAGCAACCCGAACCATTAAAGAAATGCTATTGGATGAAAATTATTCAACCATATACAGTGACCTTGAACTGGAATTGGCCAAACTTTATCAGCAGCAAGGGATGTATGTCGAAGCGAAGAACAGACTCGAATCCATCGTGCAGGATTATCAGCAAACTATTGCATCTGCAGAGGCTTACTATATGCTCGGTCAATTATCTATTAACCAGGATTGGGATACTGAGGCTGCATTAAAACAATTTGAGATGGTATCTAAAGAGCATAAGCAGTCCTTATATGCATCGTCGGCAAAAATTCGATTGAAAGAGATAAAGGCTTATCAAAAAATATATAGTGAATATGGGCCATGGATGGAACGGGTGGCTCAAGTGGACTCCATGGGCAACAGCACGTTAACATTTGATGATGAAATTGGATTATCTACTGTTCTCTATGGATTGGCTGAGCTTGAATTATTTCACTTTAGCCGAAGGGATTCGGGCATCATTTATTTGGATCAGCTCATTGCTTTTGCGCCATCTGCACCATTGGTTCCCAAAGCATTATATGCAAAATCTACTATTTTGTCTGAAATGGGTGATGATTCGACAGCAAATGTAATTAAGCAACGCATTGTTAAGTTATATCCCAAAACTGATTATGCCATGGCTATCATCCAATCGGATTCATCAATCGCAACTGAAAAATCCAATTCAGATCATCAATTGGTTTCGGCAGAAGCACAATGGGAAATAGATCCTATATTGGCAATGGATAATTATAAAGAAATCGTATCCACGGATACCGTTTCTGAGGCCAGTGCCAAAGCAGCGTATTTCTTGGCTCACCAATATGACTATGAATTTATTCGGCCTGACAGTGCAATTAAATATTATGAATGGGTATTAAAACATCACGGAGGAAGTGAGCAAGCAGCCGAAGCTCAAAAACGCGCTGTAGTTCTTAATACATTTTTAGCTGATACAACGGACCATAATGCAAATTGAAAAAGCAAAAATTCTAACCAACGCAGAGGTGGCTCATAATATTTGGGAAATGAAATTTGAAGCTCCGCTAATTGCAAAAGGGTTGAAAGGTGCTGGTGAGTTCCTAAATATTTTATCCATGGAGAGTTGGCAAAACCCTTTGCGCCGACCCATGAGTATTGCGTCTTCAAATGGAGACGTCCTTTCTATTATTTATAAAATTTTTGGAGAAGTGACCACAATTCTGTCCAATAAACGAACTGGCGATTATATAGAATTACTGGGACCGTTGGGAAATACTTTCACTCATTGGCAAAATGGACACCATCCCATATTGGTAGGTGGTGGCGTAGGCTTAGCGCCTATACTCAATCTTCAATCTGAATGTAAATCGGCGAAAATTGAGCATTCCATCATCATCGGTGCTCGTAGCAGCAATGAACATTTTATAGACCATAATCCAGATCAACAGATTTATTTAACCACCGATGATGGCACAACGGGGGAAAGCGGTACGGTCATGGGGCCATTAGAAAGATTGGTTAAAGAAAAAGCCAATCCATATATTTATGCCTGTGGACCGGAACCCATGCTGGAGGCTGTTCGAGACTTTTCATTGGCGCAAAATGTACCCGCACAATTATCCGTAGAAAGCTACATGGGATGCGGTGTGGGTTTTTGCCAAGGATGTGTTATCCCAAGGGATAGTAGTCAAATTCAAGATCATAGCTACCATCATAAATATTCACTGGTCTGTTTAGATGGACCAGTATATGAAGCGAAGGATATCCAATTTGCCTAACCTAAAGTTAACCATGGGAAATGTAGAATTTGATAATCCCATCTGGGTGGCATCTGGTACCTTTGGTTATGGAACAGAAGCACCTGAATTGGTGGATGTAAATAAACTTGGTGCGATTGTGACCAAATCCATTACACGTAAGCCAAGAGAAGGGAATCCGCCACCGCGAATCGTAGAAACATCATCAGGTATGATTAACTCCATAGGATTGGCAAATATTGGTGTGGAAAAATATATTCAAAAAATGCTCCCGGTGTATGAATCTCTGTCCACAAAGATTATTATGAATATTGCAGGTACAGATATTCAGGAATATATTGAAATCCTTGAAATGGTAGAATCGGTATCTTCAGTTATTGCAGGATATGAGATTAATATATCTTGCCCCAATGTGAAAAAAGGCGGGATGGAATTCGGTGTGGATTGCGATATGACAGCCAAACTAACTGAAGCATTGCGATCTCGTACCGATCGACTTATTATCATGAAACTCAGCCCCAATGTATCCGATATTGTATCCATAGGGAAGGCATCTGAGGATGCAGGTGCAGACGCAGTTTCTGCAATCAATACTGTGGTGGGGATGAGCATTACTGCCAAAACAGGGATGAGTAATATTTACACCACATATGGGGGACTATCAGGGCCTGCCATCAAGCCTGTGGGGCTGGCAGCGGTTCATAAGCTTTATAATAAGCTAAGCATTCCCATCGTTGGGATAGGTGGCATTGTAAGTGAAGAAGATGTTGCCGAATACATGCTGGCCGGAGCAAAGGCAGTGCAAATTGGAACCGCCAATTTTAGAAATCCCGGCATCAGTGAAGATATAATTTCTCGGTTCAATTTATTTATGGCGAAAACCAAATGGGGTTCGGCGGATGAAATGGTGGGGCAGGTAAATACCCATTCATGAGACGATTAACCTTATTTCTTATTTTTTTAATGGTGGTGAGTGGATGCAGCAGGTCTCCTCGCTATCGTACAGGGCCGGTTAAGGCTGGTGGTGTAAAATCAAAAAATCCACCTGCATTGAAAACGAAGGCCAATGGTAATCATCGAAAAGTGATGAAAGGAGTAAGCTCCTTTTATGCCGAAGATTTTCATGGAAAGCTCACAGCCAATGGAGAAGTGTATGATATGTATGGATTGACCGCAGCTCATAAAACTCTCCCCTTGAATACGATTGTTCGCGTGACGAACTTAGCCAACAACAAATCACTCATTTTACGAATTAACGATCGGGGCCCTTACGTGAAAGGCCGAATTTTGGATTGTTCTTATGGTGCAGCTAAAAAGTTAGATTTTGTTACTCAAGGCACTACAGAAGTAAAAATTGAAGTGATTGAATGGGGCGATAACAAATACATGAAACACCGAAACTAAACCATGGCCAAATATTATATCACTGTGAATCCTCATGGGGGGAAGAAAAAAGGGTTACATATCCTAGAACAGGTGCAACCTGTTTTTGAAAGTGTAAATGCCGAGGTAACTGTTTTAGAGACTGAATACGCAGGACATACCCGTGATTTAGCCCGTGAAACCAATATGTCTGAATATGACGGGTTTTGCTGTATTGGTGGTGACGGCACCATGCACGAAGCCATCAATGGTATGATGACTCGGCAGGATGGTCAGCGATTTCCAATCGGTTTGATTACAGGGGGGACTGGTAATTCATTCATGCATGATCTGGATTGTTTAGATCCGGTCAATGCGGCGAAACGGATTATTACGGGCAGACGGCGTCCCATCGATATATTGGAATGTGATGCAGATGGTGTAATTTATTATGGATTCAATATTGTGGGATGGGGGATTCCCACTGATGCCAACAATCTAGCTGAAAAGATGCGGTGGTTGGGTACCCAGCGTTATAATGTGGCATCCATCGTTGAGGTATTTCGCCACCAAAAGCGATTTGCACGTGTTGAAATTGATGGTAATATGATTGGTGCCGATTTTGGTTTTATCATCGGCTGCAATACCATCCATACTGGTAAGGGCATGAAAATGGCGCCTTTGGCACGGTTAGACGATGGACTCATTGACCTCGTTATTGCACGGAAAGTGGGTCGGTTAAAACTGCTCAGATTATTCCCTAAAGTATTTTTCGGGAAACATATTGGCGATACTGCTGTAGACT
>LSCF01000037.1 GCA_001577025.1 Fidelibacterota bacterium TCS55
GTCATTGCGAGGAGCGAAGCGACGAAGCAATCTCATTTTTGGGATTACCACGCCCCCATTAATCAGGGCTCGCAAAGATAAAAATTCAAAGGAATTAAAATGGGTAACAAAACATTTGCAATGATTAAACCGGACGCCACTCGCAATGGCCATACCGGAAAAATCATCGACAGAACCATTCTAGCCGGATTTAAAATATTGGGTGCAAAACTCATCCGTATGACCAAAGCACAGGCTGAAGGATTTTACGCCGTACACCGGGAACGGCCTTTTTTCGAAGAATTGACCACATTTATGTCTTCGGGGCAAACCATGGTTCTCGCTTTAGAAAAAGACAATGCGGTGGATGCCTGGCGTGAGACCATCGGTGCCACCAATCCTGCTGAAGCAGCGGAAGGCACCATTCGAAAAGATTTTGCTACATCTTTAGGTGAAAATGCCGTACACGGTGCTGACAGTGATGAAAATGCTGCAATTGAAATCGGATTTTGGTTCTCAGGAAGCGAACTAATTAGTAATCAGTAACAGTTGCATTATTCCCTTCCACCCCTTCAAATTCAATGGCGAGCAAAGTCGGCTCGATTGAAATAATGGATAGGAAAAAATATAACCTCATCTTTTTGGCCTTCGCCCTTTTCATTGGATGTGCCAAAAAAAATCCCGCAGCGGATTTGGGAGACACCATCATTGTTACTGCTGAAATTCCCGAAGAAAGCCAGGATTTGGATTTTATTTGGGAATTAACGAGCATTCCCGATAACAGCAGTTTAACAAATGTGGATATAGAATCTGAGGATGCCCCTGCGACTGTTCGTTTTACACCGGATGTTTCAGGCACCTATAGTCTAGAAGTCTCCATTTTTCAATACAACGATGAAATCAGTACAGAATCATTTTCATACGATGTCATTGGTAATGAAATGGCAGAATCTTCAACAGAAGAAACAATTGAGGATTTTGAATCATCCGAGGAAACTGAAACTGAAGCCGTAACTGAATTGTTGGCTGAAAATGATGAGCCCAAATGGTATGATTCTGAATCGGTAGAAGAAGTATTGGCCGATGCAAAAGATGTACCGGTTAAGGCGGTTGTAGAAGAAACCGAAGAGGTGGAAGTCGAAGAAAAGACGCCGCCTTCTACCCTTCCCGCAGTATCGCCACCACCTAAAAAGGTCGTCAAAAAACAAAAAGCCAAACCCAATCGTGGTACATCTATTCCTTACGACAAGAATCGTTTCACTATTCAGGTAGGGTCGAAAAAAGTTTTGGCAGATGCAAAAACATTTGCCGCCAAATTAATTGACGCCGGTTATGATGCCTATATCCAAAAAGCGGTATTTAAAGAAACCAATGAAGTTTGGTATCGCATTCGGGTGGGCAGTTACGATAAGCGGGAAACCGCCACTGCTGTTGCAAAATCACTATCCAAAACCCAACAGGAATCTGCATGGGTTGATTTTGTACGATATGAATATTAATTAAATCTCAACAGGGGATCATATGGAACCTATGAAATTACATTTTGATGTACGGGATATATTCCGTGCACCACGCCTTGCCCTCAGCGGTAAGAAAATCTGGATTTTTCTAGTCGCCAATTTCATTGGATATGGCGCATATTTTATCCTGAACTACTTGGCATTTGCCCTTGCAGGACAATCCTTTGGTGAAACATGGGCTGCTCAGGGCCTTTATCCCTGTCTTTACGTTACGGATGCCCCCTGGTATGCTTGTGTTCTATTTTGGGTAGGTGTAATTGATTGGGTCATTGCGATTTATCTTGGATGTACTGCTGTATCAAGGGTTACCTATAAACAATTAAAAGGTGACGAATTTTACTCCTCAAGAGATGCATGGGCCTATGTAAAAAAACATTGGCATCCTGTGATTTTCACTTCTGTTGCCATGGCGCTCATATTGGTATTTTTTGTCAGCATGGCTGCATTGTTTGCACTTTTTGGAAAGTTACCTTTTTTAGGTGAATTCTTATTTGCGCTCCCCTACCTCCTATACTTATTCGGTGCCGTATTTACTGTTTACACCTCAGTCGTATTTTTGGTGTCCCTCATTTACACCCCGGCTATAGTAGGCACCATTGAAGAAGATACAATGGGTGCAGTATTTAATAGTTATTCCATTACATGGAGTCAACCCTGGCGTGTGATTGCATATCATATCGTGCTCCTGCCTTTAGCCGCATTGGCTGTTGGTATTTTTAAGCTCGCTGCCTTTTATGGAATCAAACTGATCAATGTTGTATTTGGGCATGAATGGCTCATGGGAGAAAAATTAACCAATATTGTTGGAACTGCTGCCCATACAGTTTGGCCACAGGATTTGTTTAATTCAATTGTGGCGGCCTGTTCGACTACAGGAAGTTGTTGTGCCGGTTGTTCTATCGATGCTGTAAGCGCATTAAACAATTTTTATGCCTGTTTTATTCCCACTGCACCCGCATCATTGTCAGGGACTGAATGTGTGGCAGCCGTAATCGTTGGGATTTTCTTAATGATCCTCACTTTAACTTTCTTCTCATACTTCCTCTCTATTCTTTCCGTTGGAGAAACAATTATGTTGACCATTTTCCGGAATAAATCTGATGATGACAATATCCTAGAAAGAAAAGATGAAGAGGAGTTGGAAGCAGAAGAAGACGAAGGTGACTTGGATTTGGACGAGGAAAACGAAGAAGATTCAGAAACCATCGATGATGCATCCGATACCAGTGAAGAATCTGCAGACGACTAACCTGCAATATCCTCAATGAATTAAAGTGCTGATCATTCCATAAATAGGTTTGGTAAGCGGAAAAAATAAAGGGTAAATTCCCCAGCTAAAATGAAGCTATATCGGTCGGATTTAGAACAATTTATTTCCAACCAGCTTTTTGAAATCTCAGCAGATACGTTAGATCTGGACGATCTTCAATTTGCAGGTGACACTATCTCATGCATGTGTTCTGTGGAAGCAGCCTCTAAGGGGTATCGCATCCATGGCCATGTCAGCGCAGATGTGCAAGAAACCTGCGATCGGTGTTTGGCAGAATTTGTGAAAGCAATTCAATCCAAATTCAATGTGATTCTCACGAATGATGAAACATTGATTGCCGATCAAAATATGGATGTGATTCCATTTGCAGATTCAGAAGAAAGTATCGATCTAACATCCGTTATTCACGATGTTGTTTTATTGGCAGAACCGTTTAAGCGATTGTGCAATGAAACATGTAAAGGGATGTGTAGCTCATGTGGGACCAATTTAAATGAATCCACATGTGATTGCCACGACACCAATAGTGACTCACGCTGGGATGTGTTAAAAAATTTAAAGAATTAGAATTTCTGGAGTAATCATGGCATTACCTAAAGGGAGACAATCTAAAGCACGCGGCAGAAAACGCCGAACCCACTATAAGGCTGCATCAGTAAATACAGGAAACTGTCCGCAATGCAGTCAACCCAAATTGCCCCATCGGGCATGCCCAAACTGCGGCTACTATAAAGGGCGTCCTGTCCTTTCCGCTTCGGAGTAATATCACTCAATTACAATGAAAATTGCATTGGATGCCATGGGGGGAGACTTGGCCCCACAGGCAACCGTTCAAGGTGCCTTGGATGCCTTGAATCACACACAGGATAATTTGCATATCATACTTGTTGGTGATAAATCCCAGATTCAATCTGAGTTGGGTAATTCAATACCCAATGGTTTAACCATTCACCCCACCACTGAAGTAGTAACCATGCATGATGATGGCTCCACAGTGTTACGGGCCAAACCTGACTCCTCAATAGTTCAAGGGATTCGTCTAATTAAAGACAAAAAGGCCGATGCATTTATCAGTGCAGGCCATACCGGCGCAGTCATGGCCACATCATTATTTCTTTTGGGCAGGATTCCCCATGTAAAGCGCCCCTGTCTTGGCGCCTATCTGCAAACGGAAACGGGTGGAAAAATCATTTGTGATGTGGGTGCCAATCCCGATGCCAAACCAGAACATCTACTTCAATTTGCAATTATGGCTTCAGTCTATTTGGATCATGTGGAAGGTATCAAGGATAATAAAGTGGCTCTAATTAATATTGGCGAGGAACCGTCTAAAGGATCAGAGTTATATCAGAAAGCCTATCAATTATTAAAGGATGAACTCCCCAGTTTTGAAGGCAATGTAGAAGCTCGTTATATTTTTGATAGCCATGCGAGCGTATTTGTATGTGATGGTTTTGTCGGGAATAATCTTGTCAAATTTGCTGAAGGATGGATTATGACTTTTACTAATTTAATGATGAAAAAAATCCAAAGTAAATTGAGTTACAAGGTCGGGGCCGGGTTAATTAAACCTGTAATCGATGAAATCAAAAACCAATATGATTATGAAGAGCATGGAGGTGCTCCCCTTTTGGGTATAAATGGTATTTCCATTGTTAGCCATGGTAACTCAACACCCAAAGCCATTATGAATTCCATTTTTGTTGCGCAGAAATCAATAAATAAAAATTTAATCCAAGACATTTCCAAAGGCATTGATGAACATCTAGGAGCCATCAGTTGAAAGCAACCATTACTGCAACAGCCCGGTATCTTCCGGATCGCAAATTATCTAATTTTGATTTAGAAAAAATGGTGGATACGTCTGATGAATGGATCCGTACTCGAACTGGTATCGAAAACCGCCATTTGGTGGGTGAAGGTGAAGCCACCTCTGATATGGGTGCAGAGATTGCCAAACAACTTTTGGAGCGCAGCGGAAAATTACCTGAAGATATCGATTTAATCTTGGTCGCGACCAGTACCCCGGACTATCCTGTGGTATCGACAGCAGCCTTGGTTCAGAATAAAATTGGCGCAACAAATGCATGGGGTTATGACATTGTCGCAGCCTGCACCGGGTTTGTGTATGCCTTAGAGACTGGGGCTAAACTGATCGAATCCGGTACCTATAAAAATGTATTAGTCATTGGCGCAGATACCATGAGTTCAATCATTGATTATACGGATAGAAACACCTGTGTTATTTTTGGCGATGGAGGCGGCGGCGTGCTGTTAGAACCATCATACGATGATATTGGAGTCATGGATTCAATCCTTCATGCTGATGGAAGTGGAAGTGAATATTTAACCGTACCTGCAGGGGGCAGCATGCATCCTGCATCAATGGATACAGTGAATAAAAAAATGCACTATGTGTATCAAGATGGAAAGACCGTTTATAAATTTGCTGTGAAAAATATGTCGGATGTGAGCAAACGAATTTTAGATCAAAATGAACTGACCGGTGATGATATTAAATTATTCATCCCTCACCAAGCCAATCGTCGAATTATTGATGCCACAGCCAAAAGATGTGGCCTAGGCCCCGAAAAAGTATTGGTCAATATTAATCGTTATGGAAATACCACTGCCGGTACTATTCCCATTGCTTTGGATGAAGCGGTAGAGACCAATCGATTAGAAAAAAATGACATTTTATTATTGGCCGCATTCGGTGGTGGATTTACATGGGGTTCCATGCTAATTCGATGGGGGAATGCACAATGTCCCTAGCGTTTTTATGTCCGGGCCAAGCTTCCCAAAAAGTAGGTATGGGGCACGATTTATATCAAGAAACTGATTTAGGTAAATCCTATTTTGATGTGGCCAATGCGATCATGGATGTGGATATCCAAAGAATTATTTTTGATGGCCCCGAAGAAACATTAAAACAAACTCAGTACACACAACCCGCCATTTATATTGTTAGCGTCATCATTGGCGAATTGCTGAAAGAAAAAGGAATAAAGCCTACTTGTGCTGCCGGGCACAGCCTGGGTGAATATTCAGCGTTGGCTCTTGCGGGCGCATTTGATTTTAAAACCGGATTGGAATTGGTTAAAGTCCGTGCTAAAGGTATGCAAAATGCCGGTACCACCCACCCTGGCTCCATGGCAGCAGTGATTGGCGTGGATGATGATAAAGTGAAAGCATTATGTAATGGTTATGATTGTGGCATTGTCGTTGCAGCCAATTTCAACGCCAAAGGCCAGGTGGTTATTTCTGGTGAAATGGATGCAGTTCGGGCCATCATGCCAGAGATGAAAGAAGCGGGTGCAATAAAAGTTGTAGAATTAAATGTGAGTGGTGCTTTTCATTCACCCCTCATGACACCGGCAAAAGAAGCACTCATGAATAAACTGGCCTCCATTGATATTCAGGATAGTGAAATTCCTGTTTATGCCAATGTTTCCGCCTCTCCTGTCTCAAGTGCAAATGACATTCGTCAATCGTTGATTGACCAACTAGAAAACCCTGTTCAGTGGCATGAATCTATATCTCAAATGGTTAAAGATGGAATCAATTCAGCCGTCGAGGTGGGGCCGGGACGCGTCCTCCAGGGACTCTCCAGAAGAATTGACCGTTCATTGAATATGAATGGTGTTGAATCTCTTGAACAAATTGTAAATTTCGATCATGTTTAAACTAAATAATAAAGTCGCTGTCGTCACCGGCGCCTCTCGCGGCATTGGTAAAGGGATAGCTGAAACCTTTGCAAAGGCAGGCGCACACGTGGTGTGTGTCAGTCGAAGCGAAAACGTACTCAAATCCGTGGCTGATGCAATAAATGGAAGCGGTGGATCGGCCTCTGTTTATGCCTGCGATGTATCTGATCTGAATGCATATCAAGACATGATAAAAGATACGGTGGCCAACCATGGGTCTGTTGATATTTTAGTTAATAATGCCGGTATCACCAGAGACACCCTTATCATGCGGATGTCAGAAGAAGATTGGCAAACCGTAATCGATATAAATTTAAAAGGTGCCTTTAATGGCATCAAAGCGGTCACTAGGGTCATGATGAAACAACGTGCCGGTCGAATCATCAATATCACCTCCGTGGTGGGACTCACAGGGAATCCTGGACAAGCCAATTATGCTGCATCAAAAGCAGGGCTCATCGGATTATCAAAAGCCACAGCAAAAGAACTGGCATCTCGCGGTATCACGGTGAATAGCATTGCGCCGGGGTATATTGCAACTGATATGACCGATGCCATGACCGATCAAGCCAAAGAAACTTTAAATTCACAAATTCCATTGGGACGCATAGGCAGTCCTGATGACATTGCTGCCGCTGCCCTATTCCTGGCTTCAGATGAAGCAGGATATATTACAGGGCAAACCATCACTGTGGATGGTGGCATGGTAATGATTTAATCAAGGAGACAACAATGTCCACATTCGATAAAGTAAAAGAAGTCATCATCGATAAACTCGGTGTTGAAGAAGATAAAATCGTTTCCGGTGCATCTTTCGTAGATGACCTCGGTGCCGATTCACTTGATACAGTTGAGTTGATTATGCAGCTCGAAGAGGAATTCGGTATTGAAATTCCTGATGAAGATGCAGAAACAATTACGACTGTTCAAGCTACTGTCGATTATATCGAAGCCAATCAATAGAATCATATGACCAAACGTCGCGTTGTCATTACAGGATTGGGTGTTTTAGCGCCCAATGGTAATTCCACTTCTGAGTATTGGGATGCATTGACCGCCGGAAAAAGCGGTATTGGCCCCATCACCTATTTTGATACAGATAAACTCAGTGTCAAAATTGCCGGGGAACTTTCTGATTTCAATCCGGAAGATCATTTTGACCGGAAAGAAGTGCGCAAATTGGATCCGTTCACCATTTACCATATGGTGGCTTCAAAAGAGGCAATAGAACAGTCCGGATTGGATCAAGGCGATGTGAATATGGAACGTGTTGGCGTTATCATTGGATCGGGAGTTGGGGGGATTCAAACACTTGAAGAACAACACAGTGTATACTCTAACAGAGGACAACGCCGGGTTTCCCCCTTCTTCGTTCCACGTATGATTGCAAATATTGCCGCAGGAAATCTTGCCATCCAGCATGGATTTCAAGGTCCCAATAATACGGTCATATCCGCATGTGCTTCCGGTACCGATGCCATTGGTTCTGCCTTCCGTACCATTCAATACGGCGATGCAGATATGATGGTCACTGGTGGCGCCGAAGCAAGCATAACCGGGTTAACAATATCCGGATTTGCAAATATAAAGGCACTATCCACACGGAATGATGACCCCACGGCTGCCAGCCGCCCCTTCGATTTAGACCGAGATGGGTTTGTTTTGGGTGAAGGGTCGGCTACACTGATACTCGAAGAAGCTGAGCATGCCAAAGCCAGGGGTGCAACCATTCTGGCCGAAATGGCTGGCTATGGTGCCACCGATGATGCCTATCATATCACCCAACCTGCTGAAGGTGGTTTGGGAGCCATCCGTGCCATGCGGAATGCGGTAAATGATGCGGGGCTTTCTCTGGAAGAAGTGGATTACATCAATGCTCATGGTACCTCCACCCCCTTCAATGATAAGACAGAGTCCGCAGCCATTTCATCTCTCTTTGGTGATCATGCTCAAAACTTGTACGTCAGTTCATCCAAATCTATGGTCGGGCACTCTTTGGGTGCCAGTGGTGCATTAGAGGCCGCTGCCTGTGTGAAGGCCGTCGAAAATAATATGATTCCACCTACCATCAACTATACTACACCTGATCCAGAATGCCCATTAAACTATGTCCCAAATAAAGCAATAGAGACAGATGTAAATGTAACCATGTCAAACTCATTTGGCTTCGGCGGACATAATGGTGTGATTGTAATTAAACAATGGAATCAAGCATAGCACGTGCCACTATTTGATTTTCTACTTAAATCATTTAAATCACACCCCCTTTCTAAATTAGAAAAAATATGCGGTTATCAATTCCGTAACCGCACCTACCTGGAACAAGCATTTACCCACCGTTCCATCTCCAGCTTGCCGAGACAAAATTATGAACGGTTGGAATTCCTTGGTGATGCAGTCATTGACATTGTGGTAAGTCGAGAACTTATGCGTGAGTTCCCCGAAGGTGATGAAGGCTTACTTACCCAAAAACGTTCGGCCCTCGTTCAAAAATCTTTTTTGGCAACCATGGGACAGTTATTAAATCTTCTCGATTTTATTGATATTGAAGCCACCGTAGATATAAATCAGGAAAAGATTGCAGTTAAACAGTCGGCCAATTTGTATGAAGCACTCATTGGTGCTATGTATTTAGATCGAGGCATCGAGCCGGCGAAAAAACTAATTCTTGATACAATATGGACCCATCGTACTGAGGCATGGAAATCCGTAAACCACAAAGGTCAACTCATTGAATTATGCCATGAGAAACAAATGGCCAATCCCAAATTTTTAGTATCCAATGTAACTGGACCCGATCATCAAAAATTGTTTGAAGTCCACGTTAAAATTGGGGATGAAATCTATCCGAGCGGGATTGGTACAAATAAAAAGGCAGCGGAGCAGCATGCGGCGCAATACGCCATGGACGCTTTACAGGGCTAATTCTCTATATTTTTAATTTTATCCCTGATGCGAGCAGCCATTTCATATTCTTCCTTATCAATGGCTTTTTGAAGCTGATCTTCTAACAATTCCACTTTGGGTTCTTGCTGAATATCGTCTTCGATATTTTCCATATCTTCTTTCCACACCACAGACGCTTCCATGACCTCATTGGCCACCAGAATTGGTGAATGCATGCGGAGAGCGACTGCAAGGGCATCACTGGGGCGTGAATCAATTTCACGATGACCCAGCTCTTCACTTTGAAGATCAAGGATTGAATAGAAAATGCCCTCTTCCAGTTTAGTAATTTTTACAGCGGATAAATTTCCATCAATCCCTTGGATTACATTGACAATTAGATCGTGCGTTAAGGGTCGAGGTGTATCCATATATTCCATAGCCATTGCAATAGCTTGGGCTTCATAGGCCCCTACAAGAACAGGAAGCTTGCGATCCCCTTCTAATTCTTTAAGAATTACCGCATAACTGCGGTTCGGGTGATAATATGATATTTTTTGAACTTTAACGGGAATCATCTTGTATCCTTATTCGAAATTATATACCCGCCAGTTAGGGTTCAACTTTTTTTGGATAAAATTCCTTTTAATTGATCAATCTTTTTTACCGGCGTTGGATCGGTGCCATGCAAAATTGCACACCAATAACTGACCCAATCACCAAAATGAATCGTATGCAAATACCGCTCTGTCATTGAGTCTCCATCAATAGAAACCACTTCATGATTTCCCGAAAGACCTCCGATAATTTCTCGAGTTGAATCTTGACGAATGGCTGTGCGGGGATGATCTTTTTCATCTGAGAGCCAAATCACTGAAATTTGATGAATTAAATTTGGATTGTTTTCCCAACCAACAATTTCATTATGGTTCATTTCCGGCAATTCATTGTGATACGCCAACATTTTACTATTTTCACTAAGCTGGCCTTTCCATCGGACCGCAAGTGTTGCTGTGGCATCAGATTCAGCATAAATCACGGGTACCGTTTGATATATCCGCTGGGCCATTGCAAATGTCGGATTCTCATCCGATTCTATTCCATATTCATCTCTTTTTGATTGAATCTTTGATACGGCATTATTGAGCTCACCAATCGTGTCTGTTCCAATCAATCCAATTGTATTGAGCACATAGAGCATGGGGACAAATGAAATGGCCAAGGCGGCGCGAGGCTGCAACCCCGGAGGAATGGCGACCACATCCAAGCCCAATGCCTTCATTCGTTCGGTTAAGGCGCCACCGGTGGAAATACCCATTATTTGTGCACCTCTATCCCGTGCGTGATCAAAAGCAGAAAGGGTTTCTTCCGTATTCCCGGAGTAGGAGGAACAGATAACCAGCGTGTATTCATTCACCCAATGAGGTAAAGTATAATTTCTAGACACCACCATGGGGATGTTCAAATCATACTTGGCCAGGGTGCGGACCACGTCGCCACCAATGGCCGATCCGCCCATACCAGCCACTACAATATTACGGATATCCGCATAGGGTCGATTCAGTGAAATGGATTTGCCAATTTCCATGGCTGTTTCAATATGATCTGGAAAATCATAAATGGATTGATGCATATTGTCCGGATCGAGTGTTTTGTATGATGACATTAAAATTTCCTGTTTAAAATCATAGTGGCAAATTGGTTCAAATGATCCTGTTTTTCTTCTTGGATCCTATCCAGACCTTGTCTGGCTTTTTCAATATAATGATGAATGACGCGCTCACCTTCTGCTTGAATATTATTCGCTTCAAAATAGGATTGATAATCAGAGATGGAAGGCGAGGTGTCCATAAATGCCCTCCAGTTGACCGGATGCTTTTCACGAGCTAAAATCGTAATTGCGGTTTGTTTCCCTTCCCGGATATCACTACCGAGACTTTTCCCCATGGTGGATTCATTCCCGAATATTTCCAAAAAGTCATCCTGTATCTGAAAGGCCAATCCCAAGTTCAGTCCAAATTCAAATAAGTGGTGAGCATCTTCTTTATTTACGCCACCTAGCAATGCCCCCAATTCAGCACATAATCCCAAAAGTGAACCAGTCTTTTTTCCGATCATGATGAGATATTGTCCCATAGTAATGGATGCATCATGCTCAAATTCTTTATCCATCCCCTGCCCTTCACAGACGGCCAATGTCACTTCATTGAAGCGCTGATGAATAATTGGCGGCAGTCCTGTGAGAATCAATTGGGAGAGGACGAACAATCCATCCCCTGAAAGAATGGCCGTAGAATCATCCCATTGCTGATGGACGGTCGGTTGGCCGTGGCGCGTTTCATCTCCATCCATAATATCATCATGGACGAGTGTAAAATTATGCAGGAGCTCCACAGCGATGGCCACTTTCATGAGATCATCAGGATCTGCATCATGAGTCTGTCCCGATAAATGCACTAAAATTGGTCGAAGGCGTTTCCCTTTTCCCTTGAGGACATATTCAATCGGATCATAGAGATACCGAGGCGTCTCATGGATTGGGACTTTTTTTAGAGCTTTTTCAATTTCTCCCTTTAGAAAAATGATATGATCTTGAAATGTACTAATGGCCGCTGTCCAGTTTTAAAGTGCCAATTTCATTAAATTTACCCATAACGATGGACTGAATTTCTTGCATCCGCTCAGGTGTATTGGCTTCAAATCGACAAACAATGACAGGCTGCGTATTGGATGATCGAACCAAACCCCATCCATCACCAAATTTGATACGGACACCGTCCACGGTGCTGCAGTCATAATTTTCTGTAAAGTAGTCGACTGCTTCTTTTGCTATCCGAAATTTTTCTTCGTCCGATTCAGCTTCTAAACGCATTTCTGGAGTAGAATAATAAGTTGGCAATTCTGCTTTCAGTTCAGATAAAGTCCGATCCGTTCTGGATAAAGTTTGTACAATTCGAGCTGCCACATAAATGGCATCGTCAAATCCAAAGAAATCATCGGCAAAAAAGATATGACCACTCATCTCGCCACCCAATTTACAGTTCAGTTCAGCCATCCGCTGTTTAATGAGAGAATGTCCGGTTTTCCACATGACGGGCTTGCCGCCATATTTCAAGATCATATCTTCCAAGGCTTGTGAACACTTTACATCGAAAAGAATTTCATCACCCTCTTCCAACACTTCCGGAAGAAACAGCGCCATGAGTTGATCTGCCCAAATCACATCGCCAGTTTCGTCAATAACACCCACGCGATCCGCATCTCCATCAAAGGCCAGTCCAATATCATAATCGCCCGTCTTCATTAGATCGATCAAATCTTTCAGATTTGCCTCTACCGTAGGGTCAGGGTGATGGTTAGGAAAGGTGCCATCCACATCGCAGTATAATTTGGTCAATTCCACATTCAAATTTTTAAAAACGTCCGGGGCGCAAATAGCACCAGCAGCATTCCCACAGTCCATGACCACTTTCATGGGTTTTTGAATATCAATTTTTGAAACAATCATCCGCTTATATTCGGTGAGAATATCATAGGCCACTTCTGTGCCTTCACCCGTTTCATAATCCTGATTTTCAATGATGGTACGGATATTTTGGATCGATTCCCCAAATACAGCCTTTTTATTTCGGGACATTTTAAATCCATTAAATTCCGGCGGATTATGACTCCCGGTAATCTGTACAGCCCCTGCCACCTCTAACTTGAACATGGAATAGTAATTGGCCGGTGTAGGCAAAATACCAATATTAATTACATCTACGCCGGTGGATAACACACCGGTTTTGAATTGTTCAATCAGGCTGGGAGTGGTAAGGCGAACGTCGCCGCTGAGAGCAATTTCCTGTCCCCCGCCGCGCATAATAAATGTGCCAAATCCTTTGCCTAAACTTTCAACGACGTCCGGTGGAAAATCGTCTGCCACCTTGCCACGTATATCATATTCGCGGAAAATATATTTGTTGAGATTCATTCTGTCCTTTCAAGAAAAAATATGAGGTTAAAAATTAAAGAAAATATATCAGTCCTCTAACGATTGAATGGAATTATTCGTCTGTTTTTGGCTTTTGACGCAACGCCTTTTTCTGGGATTGAATCTTTTTGGATTGAAGCCTTTTTTCTTTTGATGTTCGGGTGGCTTTGGTGGGAACTCTTTTCTTGGGTTTCCGGTTGAGTTCATTCAATTTTTCACGGAGTCGTCTTAGGGCAATATCCTTATTCCGATGCTGACTCCGTTCATCTTGGCATGTAACCACAATACCGGTTGCCAAATGGGTTAATCGAACCGCAGACTCCGTTTTATTCACATGCTGCCCTCCTTTACCGGAAGCGCGAAAAGTATCGACTCGGCATTCTTTAAGAAGGTCCTCGTTGGAATTGGGTATAGTGATCATTCAATCACACGTCTCAAAAAGCCATCTTCTACTTCTAGCATTTTTACAGCTTCATCTTTTGAGCAATTTTTTATAATCATCACTACGGCTGTTTTTACAGATTTATCAGCTTCAAACAATTTTGACTGGGCTATGTTATAATCCACCCCTGTGAGATTTTCGATAATTCGCGTACCACGATCCACCAGTTTATCATTCACGGCCATGAGGTCCACCATAAGGTTGCCATACACTTTGCCTAAACGGACCATGGTAGCGGTTGAGATCATATTCAATACCATTTTCGTAGCCGTCCCCGCTTTCATACGTGTAGAGCCGGTAATCACTTCCGGTCCAGTATCCACTTTAATAACTATGTCCGCATCAGCAGATAAAAAGGGCTTCTCATTACAAATGAGATAGACTGTTTTGGCACCAATGGATTTTCCGTACTCGATGGATGCTTTCACATATTGAGCTGCCCCACTTGTGCTAATGCCAATGACCACATCCCCTTTACTTAGCCCAAAATCCTTCAGGTCATTTATGGCTGCATCTGGTTGATCTTCCGCCCCCTCGATGGATCGACGCAATGCATCATCTCCGCCGGCGATGATTCCATTAAACCAGTCCCCCGGTACAGAATAAGTGGGGGGCATTTCAGAGGCATCGAGAACACCTAAACGCCCGGAAGTCCCAGCACCAACATATACTACTCGATTTCCATTCCTGATCGCTTCAGTAGTCAATTCCACTGTCTCTTCAATTTCAGAAATGGCAGCATTCACTTTTTTAGCAATGGACTGATCCTCATTATTGATGATTTCTAGAATTTCTGATATGGTTTTATCATCAATGGCATATGAATTCACATTCTGCTGCTCTGTAGAAAGGTTTTTTCGATCCGTTGTTTCCATGATAAAAATTACATCACTTCCCTTTAAGTTAGTGCTGTGAAAAACATTCAATTTAATCTGCCCAATGTGGACTTGGATCATGCATGCGACCTCATGCTAGAATGGGGCGTCTTATCTGCATCCATTCAAAATCTATCAGAAGAAGATTCCCCGGATAAAACATGGTTTGATGAACCGGGAGAGCCTCGATGGGAAGCTTGGGCTAAACCTGTAATTGTGGCCCTTATTCCTAAAAATGTTGATGGGGAATCATTAGCAACTTTTTTGCAGAATGAATTTAATCTCCCATCTTTGCCTCAATTTCAAGAATCAATTATTAAAGATGTGGATTGGGTTAAAGAAACACACAAAATTGATCAACCCAACAAAATTACAGATCTCCTTTGGGTCATTCCCACCGGTCAATCGCCAATAGATGCACATGCTACCAATATATTTTTGGATCCCGGAGTATCATTCGGTTCGGGCACCCACCCCACCACCCATTTATGTTTGGAATGGCTTTCAAATAATATAAAAGGTGGGGAATCGGTTTTAGATTTTGGATGTGGTTCCGGCATCCTCGCCATAGGTGCGTTAAATTTGGGTGCCAAATCTGCTAGGGGTGTAGATATTGACCCTGCCTGTTTAAATAGTACAAGAGAAAATGGAAAAACCAATGGTGTATCAATTGAAACCTATCTCCCAGCAGATTTACCTCAGGATCAACAATTCGACATTATCATTGCCAATATTTTAGCCAACACCCTCGTGGAACTCTTGCCGACATTTCTATCCAAGTTGAATCCAGAGGGGCATATCGTTGTTTCGGGGTTTATGGCATCACAAGTACAGAAAATCCTCGATCCCTACAGTGATCATTTTACCAACCTCACCCAGCAGACAAAATCAGGTTGGGCATTACTCTCGGGAAAACTAAACTAGTTTAAACTGGCAAAATACCGTTTTGCTTCTTTCATCACTTTCGGTGAAAGCAAAACGGAACCGACCACAGTAGGGATGGCCATAACCGCATACATTCCGTCTACCAAATTAATGACCACATCAATGGTAATCATGGCACCCACAACAATGGTCACAATATAAAAACACCGATAAAAGAAAATACTTTTCGTCCCAAATAAGTAACCGCTGCATTTACTGCCATAATAGGAATAACTCATCATGGTGGAAATACTAAAGGTGAGGACAGCAGCAAGCAAAAGGAATTTTCCGAACCCGCCTAATTCTTTAATAAATGCGGTGGTGGTCATGGTGACCCCATTTAACCCTTCTTGCTCCCAGACCCCGGATGCCAAAATCACCATGGCCGTAATGGTACAGACCACAATGGTATCGATGAAGGGTTCGATCATGGCTACCAATCCTTCACGGATCGGTTCTTTTGTCATGGCCGCACCATGGGCCATATCCGAAGTTCCCAATCCCGCTTCATTTGAGAATAAAGCTCGGCGAACTCCCGCCACAATTACTGCACCTACAGCGCCCCCCATTACCGCATCTCCGGTGAATGCATCATGAATAATCAATTTGAATAGAGATGGAATTTCTGTAATGTGATTAAAAATCACCAACAATCCTGAAAATAAATAAAGGACAACCATGATAGGGACCATTAAGGATGCTACTTGACCGATTCTTTTAATCCCACCAAAAATTACTAATCCCGTTAAAAAGGCCATAATCAACCCTTGGGTCAGATTCCCTGCCATGACATTATCTGCAAACCATCCATTGGGTTCGAAAACCTGATTTCGAATAATATCTGCCAATTGATTGGATTGAAACATGACCGTACACCCCACCAAACCGGCCAGACTAAATAGAATAGATAATGGTTTAAATTTTTTGCCCAATCCATTTTCAATATAATACATGGGACCGCCTTGGATCTGCCCCGCATCATCCTTGCCGCGATATAAAATGGCCAGTGTACATGAAAAGAATTTCGTAGACATGCCCACCACAGCACTCACCCACATCCAGAATAATGCACCAGGACCAC
>LSCF01000038.1 GCA_001577025.1 Fidelibacterota bacterium TCS55
TGGGGATGCTTTAAAAATTCAACGATTTCCTTTAGCTCTTCTTTTGCTTCTACACAGCCCGCCACATCGTTGAAGGTCACTTTAGGCCTATCAGAGGTCCACACCTTGGCTTTACTCTTACCAAAGTTGAAGATGGACTTCATGCCGCCGCCACCGCCTTGCATTCGCCTCATGAGGAAAATCCAGAAAGCGAGAATGGCAATCCACGGCAGGATGTTGAGAAAATAGCCCGTCCAGTCGATGGACTTTTGCTTAAAGGTATAATCCACCTTGTACTGATCCCATTCATTCATGACCTCACGATCGATGAAAGGAAGTTTCAGTCTAAATTTCACTACTTCTTGAGAAATACCACCAGGATTTAAAATGGATTTTGCTTCAGAGAGTTCACCATGGAACACTTCATCCACGATTCGCGCTTTGGCAATCTGACCTTCAGTCAAAAATGCACGGTAGTCCGAATATTGAATTTCAACTTCCTCTGCACCCTGCCCTGTAAATATATTGGATATAAAGACAGCGGATATAATGATGAGTACCCAGACAAAACTGGTTTTCCCTGCCCGTTTCCATTGAAACTGGTCATTCCCCTGTTGGTTCTTTTTTGGATTCTGAGCCGGTTTCTTGGGCCCTTTCGATCCGTTTTGCTTCGATCTATTTTTCTTATTAGAATTCATATTATTCACTTTCACTTCCCCCGAGGCAATAGATGCCTTTTAAATTCCTTAATTTTTGGTCGTAATCCAGCCCGTATCCTACGACGAATTCAGGTGGAATTTCAAACCCTACCCAATCAATGTCAAAATCCAATTTGGCAATGTCAGGCTTCATTAATAGTGTGATTATGGCCACAGATTTAGGTGACGTTTCCAACATACGGTCTCGAATAAACTTGATGGTGAGTCCCGAATCAATAATATCTTCAACGATCACCACATGTCGGTCGGTAATATCCGCGGAAATATCTTTCAGAAGCTTCACTGTCCCTTTGGAGGCCGTCCCTGCATAAGAAGAAACTTTAATGAAGTCAATTTCACAATCAATCTCCATGGCTCTCATGAGATCCGCTGCAAAAATAAAACTCCCGTTCAAAATACCGATGAGGATGGGCGCTTCATCCTGATAGGTTTCGGATATATCCTTAGCCAGTGCCTTCACTCGTTTGGCCACTTCCGCTTCTGAAATGAGTTCGGTTAAATTATCTCTTGTCCCTGCCATGGTTATCCTAATTCCCGTTCTAATGAAAGTTCCACAAATTCAGTAGTCTTTTCTGTGACTTTTGCTTTCTCGCTAATCCGCTGACCGCACACCCAGATTATTTCACCATCAGCCGTGACCACCAATTGATTTTCTTTAGTAAATCGATCAACTTTTTTATCAATTAAAAAGTCACTGACTTTTTTTGTCCCATTCATGCCCAAAGGATTAAACTGGTCACCCGCATGCCAAGGCCTTAATTGGATATCCTTTCCTTCTAAAGTGCGACCATCAATAATTTCTTTGCTATGGTCATGGTTTTCTTTGAAACCATCTACAGAATTCAAAGACAGACGATAACCATCGTGGCCCATTGTTTCTTGCTTTAACACCCATTGGTTTCGATCTCTTAAAATGGACCATTTCCCATTGATCTGAAAGATGGAACCGGTTTCAGCATGGGCCATCCAATTTTCTATAGATGTCCAACCATGGCGGCGCCAAGCCCTTTCCGTTTCTCCCATTAATTGTTTCACTAACCGGACTTTTTGATTACCGATCAAACAATTCATTACATTATCTTCAATGATAAATCGATGATTATTCGATTTTACTTTTTCTGCCAATAAATTGATCACTTCATTCATACGCTGAACCGCATATGATGCTTTAAAAGATAATGCGCTAAATCGCTGAATAATGTTGTGGGTTTGTTCCTTCCAAGGCTTCACCACATTATACCGAATATGATTTCGTCGAATGGATGTATCTTTGTTTGAAGAATCCTCAACATAGTTCAGTCCATTTTCACGAACATATTCAGAAATGTCCTCCCGACTAAAATTCAAGAGTGGACGAAGTATATTTCCATTTTGTTTCGGGATGCCTCGCAACCCTTCAATGCCACAACCGTTATCCAAATGCATAAGGATGGTTTCCACATTGTCATTGGCGTGATGGGCCGTTAAGATCCAATCACAATTGAATTTTTCTTGAGCGGATACAAATGCAGACTGACGAATTCGGCGCGCCCACATTTCCATACTTTCCCCTTTTTGTTGGGGAGTATCCGCACGGTGAATCGAAAGCGGAATATCTAGAGATTTACAAAGTTCTTTTGCAAATTGTTCTTCTGGATTGGATGCGTCTCTCAATCCATGGTTCACATGGACGGCATAAATATCATGATCCGACCGTAGAAATTGGGATGCAAGATGAAGGAGCGCTACCGAATCCATCCCTCCTGAGATAGCCACGAGGAGACTATCCTGCTGAGAAACATATGAATTCAGTTCTCGGACAAACCGGGGAAATGTGAGTGGACTGCCCATGGTATGATTACTTGAATTGGGAAACAACCCTCGCTACAGATTTGGCAGAAGACATAATATAAAAATGGACACAAGGCACTTTCGCATCCACCAACTCCTGGACTTGATTCATGGCCCAATCAATCCCTACCCGTTGAATTTCTTCTTTGGGTTGACCAATCACTTGGCTAGACAATTCTTCAGGAATATCCACATAAAAGTTTTTCGGAATCACACGCAAATGGGCTTCTGTACTCAAAATTTTCAATCCGGGGATAATGGGCACATCAATACCGGCAGCACGGCAGTCATCCACAAATTTGAAATAGGCCGCATTATTGTAAAACATTTGAGTGACAATGTAATCTGCACCTGCATCCACTTTAGCCTTCAAGTATTTTATATCCGTGGACATATTCGGCGCTTCAAAATGTTTTTCAGGATAGGCGCCAACACCAATGCAAAAATTGGTCGGTGCTGCATCCAATAATTCTTCCACATATTGGCCGTCATTCATTTCTTTTATCTGCACCACCAAATCGGATGCATATTTATTTCGGGTCCGTCCCGGTTCATCCGGCGGATCTTTTCGCAATTCATCTCCTCGAACCGCCAATACATTATTAATCCCGAGATAGTTCAATTCAATCAGGGCATCTTCTGTTTCTTCCCGAGTAAACCCACGGCACAAGATGTGGGGCACTGTCTCCACGTTAAATTTATTTTTAATGGCCGCACTGATACCGATGGTTCCGGGCCGTTTTCTCCGGATATAACGGATCATCTTTCCTTCGCCTGCATCTTCATAATATACTTCGGCGGACCGACTGGTGAGATCAATAAAAGGTGGATCGAATGGCATCAGTTGTTCAACCAAGTGAAATATCTTTTCGATGGAGCCGCCACGGTTGGGTGGAATAATCTCGTAACTAAAGAGTGTTTCGTTCGCTTTTTCGAGGAATTCAATAACTTTCATAGCTTTTAATTTAGCCTGTTTTTTAAGGGAATTAAAAAGGGGTTTTCTTTTATTTCAAATCCAAGTGTGGTATCAGGACCGTGACCAGAATGAACAATGCGGTCATGGTCAACGGAATTGGCCAAATGGATCAATGAAGATTCCAATGTATACCAATCGCCGCCTGGGAGATCCGTCCGTCCCACACTGCCTCTAAATAAGGTATCACCGACAAAAAGGTGGTTGTCAATTTCAAGGCATGTACCACCAGGCGTATGGCCAGGAGTATTCACCGTATTGATCGAAAAATCTCCAACCTTAAGTTCACCCTCATGCTCAAACCAATATTCGACATTGGGTGTTTTTTGGGGGGATATGCCAAACATACGACAAGTCACTTCATAGGTATCTAAAATAAATTTTTCTTCTTTATGAAGATAAAATGGAATGGAATATTTTTTCTTTAGAGGATGAACCGCCCCAATATGATCCATATGGGCGTGGGTATTTACGATGGCAATGGGGGTCAGATTTTGATCCCTAAGGGCCTGAATAATTAAATGGTCATCATCGCCAGGATCCACCAACACCGCATCGGACGAATCGGGATACCATGCAATAAAACTATTTTCTTGAAACGGTCCTGTTACGACCGTCTCTACATTTAAGCTCAAATTTCCTCGAAAAAGAGTTCACTGAGGCACTGAATTTTATCCTCATAAGAATGGGGATATAAAAAATGTTCGGCGGCAGAGATGGAACTCAAAATTGAGTTCCCATCCTGAGGTGTAAAACAAAAACCATATACTTCATGGTCATTCTTTACATGGAGAGACTGCTCCACCACAACGGTTTGATTCAGGATGCGGCCAAAATGACCATGATCTCTACCGAAAGAATAAACCGTACTGGTCATATTTTTCGTTGTCATGGCGACCAAATTGTTGGCCATTAGACGATCCTTTACCTCATTTAAATTAATAGGTTCTTTTGTTTTCAGGGCAAACCACAATACGTGCATATACTGACTATTCACTTTCATGGCTGAAGAAAACATATTTAAATCATATCCCAGTGTGGAAAATAAATCTGCAGCATCCTTGGCATGATGTGAACCAAACATTTCATCGGAATGTCCCCCCACTGCCGGTGCAGGGATAAAACTCCCGGCTTGACTGGTATCATTCGCACGGCGGACACATACGTAGCGCCCTTCTTTTAAATTATCCGGGCCGTGCCCATCCAAAACAATCGTATTGGTGATGCACGAAATATTGTGGGTGTTACAGGATACAACCTGAACGAATTGATTATCCCCACTCTTCAATACGGAATCATTGACACCTCTGGCATATTTTACGCCAAAACCATCTTCGCTCCCCTGGGCCATAAACCCTTTCACTTGGTCTGCAAATTTTTGATAATACTTTTCTTTATTTTGGTGACCGACGCCTGACGGTGTACAATCAATAATAACCGAAGCGCGGCTGATGGCTTCTTCCGTTTCCAATTCCGGATCCATGCCCAATGTTTTAAAACTTTCCAGACGGTCTTTATTCACTGCCAAACGTGCGCCCCGCTTCAATAGGTCGATCACTTTAGACCGGTCGCTCCGTAATGCAGAATTTTTGTTAAACGTAATCTCTCCAATACCTAATTGTTCTTTATAATCACATAGTAAACCAATTAATGGCTCACCAATTGTACCCGTCCCTATGACGTGGACGATTTTGCGTTCCATCTAAAACGACTCCTTGTTCTCATTAAGGTTTTTAGTTTTGTTTATAGCATTTCGTTCCAAACGAAATTGATTGAGGAACCACCCCATAATGGCTACAAATACGATCAAATAAACGGTCAGAAAGTAACCGAAGAAATTATACATTTTCTACTCCCATATTTTTGATGCGAATCACATGAATTCGATATCGCATCATCAGTATATACAAAATGGTAAAAATGCCTAGGGATAATAAAAATGGAATCAAAATCCCCGATGGCTGTTGGGCCATCTCTACCTGGGGGTGTGATTGAATCTCCGGAACCCAAAACTGGACCGACACAAAAATAATGGGCACATCCACAAATGCTATAATGCCCACAGCAGCAGCATAACGGCGGATGCGTTCAATGTGGCCACCAAAAGACCGCATCATAAAATAGCCGATATAAATTAGAAACAGGATGAGTGTTGTGGTAAGGCGTGGTTCCCAAATCCATGGCTTTCCCCAAATGGGTGTGGCCCAAATCGGTCCTGTGATCAGAACCAATGCCATAAATAATGTACCAATTTCTGCAGCAGCCAGACCCACATCGTCCCACTTGTCATCGCCCTTGATAAAGAACATTATGCCTGCAATCATAACCACGAGATATGATAAAAATCCAACCCATGCAGAAGGCACATGCACATAAAATATTTTCTGAGCCCAATGCTGGTCCGGCACCATGGGTGTATTGGACACAATATTCCATACATTGAAGATGAGCAGCCCTGCCACTGCTAAGCACCAAATACGATTGGTTTTATTTTGAAAAAATAAAGTCATTATTCTTCAGTGATAAAGTCAAATAAGGTGTAACCGACTAGCCCGAAAATTACAATTATAGAACCAATGATTAACAACCATATTTGCCATAATTGATAGTGGTCTCCTGCCATAATCCCGCCAGATATTTTAGTCGCTGCTATAATTACCGGGGACACCAATGGAAACATGAGAACCGGCAGTAATACTTCACTTAATCGGGCTCGCATTGCAACCCCTGAAACTAAACTTGCTACCGCCATGATGGCCAAATTGATGAACAGTGCAGTCCCTAGTGCCATGAGTGGATTAGGTGGAAAATCGATAAGGAGAAATTTGAAAAATGGAATGGTCACAATCAATTCCATCACAGTCAGAAAGATGAATCCGCTAATCCATTTGGATAAATAAATTAAACCTCTATCGATAGGGGCAGCAATCAGCATTGAGAATGCATCCATTTCCTTTTCGTAAGAGAATGAACGGTGGATACCCAATACTGTTACGAACAAAATCATTGCCCAGAACATTCCCGGTGCATAATTGGCTACAATCACTCTGGATACATCCGATGTAAAGGCATAAGCTAAAATGATGGATAGGCCAAACACCAACATAGACAGAATTAATTCCCGTGATCGAAATTCGTTATAGAGTTCTTTTTTGAGTAGAACTAAAAACATCAGGATTCTTGAATTTCACCATTTTCAATACGAAGAATACGATCACCGTATAACTTACCCTTTGCCTCATCATGGAGAACCAAACAAAGGGATTGAGCCTCTGATTTCCATTGTAATATGGCATCATGCATCAGTTTTGCCCCATCATCGTCCAACCCGGAGAATGGTTCATCCATAAGCAATAATGTCCATTCCGCCAATTCAGCATAAGTGAGTTTTAGCCGCTGAAGCATCCCTTGAGAATAAATGGCAATCGGATCATCCTTTTGATCAAAAAGGCCATAATGGGTTAATGCTTCTATAATCATTTCTTTTGAGGTATGCATTCCCCTGAGGCGAAGGGCCAAGGATAAATTTTCTACTGCAGACAGGGCACTATACATTCCGGATGCATGCCCCAAGTATAACAAACCCTTTCGGGCTGTTGGCGCCCCTTTCAATAAATCTTGATTCTGAAAACGTACTTCACCTTTATCGCAGGCCATGATTCGTGCTAGGATTCGTAATAAAGTGGATTTGCCTGCACCATTTTTTCCCATAAACACTACCGTTTCGCCGGCAGCAATTTCAAACGTTATATTGGCTAATACAGGTCGGCGATTAAAGGATTTAGATAAATGAGAGACAGAAAGCATGTTGCCGCTATTTCGAATTCAACTGGGCGATAACGGCCGAAACTTCCTGCTTTAGTTCAGTTCTGGTAGCTTGAAAATCATTTTCATTAATATTCCCAATATCAAATTCCATTTCCAACTCTTTGATTTGGCGGTATAGAATTAATTTTTTTCGCTTCAATGTGCCTCGATCAAGCATTTCATCTTTTTCTTCAATTCTCGGTAAAAATAAAGGCTGTATCACAAAGATCACTGGTAAAATAAAAAAGATAAGAATTAAACCGTAATCCCGAATGAATTCCATCATGATTCCTTTCTGGGCCACATGGCAATCATGGTACCAAACACCAAAATATAACCACCAATCCATACCCACCTTACCAATGGATTCACCATAATTTTTATAAAGGCAATACCATTCTCATTATCCACAGCAGAGAAAATGGAATAGATATCCTTATTCATGGTGGAGTAAATATCCAATTCACTATGGGGCTGACGCCGATTCACGTCTGGGTTTTTATGGAAATACACCCGTTTCTCCGGTCGAAGATTGGTGATAAATTGACCGCTATGATCCGTGACGCGGAGTTCAGAAATCCATGCATAATGGTTCGCCCGTTCAGCCTCAGACATTTTAATCAATTCAAATTCATATCCTGCTACATGGTCTGACTCCCCTACCGTCAAACTAAATTCTTTTTCCTTATCGAAAGCGTGGCCTGTGAATCCCACAAACATAAGGACAATTCCCAGATGAACAATATATCCACCATATCTAGATCGGTTTTTGCTCACCATTCGCCATAATGCTACAAAAATTGATTCATTAAATTTATTCGTTCTCGCTTTAATGCCCCGGGCAAATTCTGTAAAAATGGTGGCCGTAACAAAAACACAAAGACTCAATGAAATAACCACATAACCTTTATATCCTAAGAATAAGAATATGGCGGCACCAACAAGTCCGGACAAGATCGGGAATGTAAAATTTCGGATTAAACTTTCTTTACTGGTTTTCCGCCATGCTAATAATGGACCAATTCCTGTCAAAGCCAAAAGAATCAACCCAATGGGGATATTAATTTGATTAAAAAATGGCGGTCCCACTGTGATTTTTGTCCCCCGAACTGCTTCAGAAAACACTGGGAACAATGTCCCCCAAAACACAGCAAAACACATGACCACAAAGACCATATTGTTGAATAAAAATCCACTTTCACGTGAGGTAAATGATTCCATTTTCCGAGGTGATCGCAAATCATTCTTTCGAATATACATGAGGCCAAATGAAACAATCATAATGATAAAAACGAAAGAGAGAAAAATAGGACCCAATGCTGATGCGGTAAATGAATGGACCGAACTCATAACACCGGATCGCGTCAAAAATGTACCAAATATACATAAGGTAAAGGTGAGGATGATGAGCACCATATTCCACACCCTGAGCATATCCTTCTTTTCCTGGATAATGATAGAGTGGACAAAGGCTGTTGCAGTGAGCCACGGCATAAAGCTTGCATTCTCCACGGGATCCCACGCCCAATAGCCACCCCAGCCTAATTCTTGATAAGCCCACCAGCCACCTAAGATTATACCTATGCTGAGAAACAGCCAAGCCACCAATGTCCACCGCCGGATACTTTGAATCCATAATGAACTGGTATCTTTATTCATCAATGCAGAAAAGGCAAAAGCAAAGGGTACAGAAAATCCCACATATCCCAAATAGAGTGTTGGCGGATGGATGGCCATAGTTACATTCTGCAGTAACGGATTAAGTCCGTTCCCATTGGCCACGACGAAATCAGCATCCGTTGGCATAAATGGATTCGTTACAAAATTCGTTAAGACGAGAAAAAACATTTGAATCACGGCCAGTGTAATAATGACCCAAGGCATGAGGCCATGATGCTTATTTTGGTTTTGGATGACCGTTATGGTGGCAAAAATGGAAAGGATAAATAACCAAAACAGTAACGACCCGGATTGACCGGCCCACATTGCCGATATTTTATACATGATGGGTGTTTCAAGGCTTGTATAGCGGGCCACATAATCAATATCAAAATTGCTGATCATTAATTGATATGAAAGAATGAAAGTGGCTATAAAGACAAAGAATGATATGGTAAGGGACAATCGTTGTCCCACCAAGAACAATCGTTGGTCCCCACTTCGGGTATAAAATATTAATGAAATAACGGTAAGGATACTAAACCCGAATGCCAGGTTTAGGGCCGCACCACCAGCAATTGGGGTCATGTATCGATTTCGGTTAAGTTATATGCGTTTTCGTCACGGAGATCACCTTCATATCGTGAAGCACATTTAGTCTGCAATTCATCCGCATAAAATGTGCCGTCGAGATACTGGCCTGTAACAATGACCTCTGCCCCATCTTTGAATAGATCCGGACGCGTTTTGTCATATTTCACTGCTAATTCAGTGTGGCCTTCTTTTAGGATAAAGGTGCAATCCAGATAATTGGTCTCAGAAATGACGATAGAGCCATCTTTCACCAATCCACCCAGTTTGGTTCTTTTATTGATATTGTCATCAAGCAATTGTTCGACGGAAACAAAAGTGGCCATGGCTTTTTCATCTGCAGGATTGGACGAAACCCATCCAATCCAAAAAATGACCACCGCAATTACGCCTCCAATCATCACCATAAATTTTTTATTACTTTGCATATTATTCCCCTTTTAAAAAATGGCCGCTTCCTGCCATTCACCAAATTCTGCTTTCATGGCCACAATAATTTCTCCCATGGTGGCATAAGCTTTTGCCGCTTCAATGATGGGCGGCATAATGTTTTCTCCGTTTACGCAGGCTTCTTGGATGTGGCTTAATGCTTGTTGTACTGCATTATCATCCCTCGCAGCCCGCAATTGCAAGAGTACTTCTTTTTGCTGATTTTCTGCTGCATCACCAATTTCTAGTAGTGGGATTTCAATTTCTTCATCCTGTTTTTCAAACGAATTTACACCTACGTGAATCAATTGTTTATCATCAATTTTCTGTTGATACTCGGATGCTGCCCTTGCGATTTCTCGTTGAAAATATCCTTTTTCGATGGCGGGAATGACACCGCCCAAATTTTCTATTTCATCAAAATATTTTTCAGCTTCTGCTTCCATCTTATCCGTCATGGATTCTACAAACCACGAACCGCCCAACGGATCAGCAACGTTGGCCACACCCGTTTCGAATGCAATAAGCTGTTGGGTGCGTAGGGCAATTTCTGCCGCTTTTTCTGTGGGCAAAGCCAAGGTCTCATCCATAGAGTTAGTATGAAGAGACTGGGTGCCGCCCAAGACGGCTGCCATAGCCTGAAATCCCGTACGGGCGATATTATTTTCCGGCTGTTGTGCAGTCAAGGAGCATCCTGCTGTTTGGGTATGAAAACGTAATTTCCAAGAACGTGGATTTTTTGCGCCATACTTATTTTTCATCCGTTTGGCCCAAATTCTGCGCGCTGCACGGTACTTGGCGATTTCTTCAAAGAAATCCAAATGAGAGTTAAAAAAGAAAGAAAGGCGCGGTGCGAATGCATCCACATCCAGGCCGGCTGCTTGTGCATATTCTACATAGGTAAAACCATCTGCCAAGGTAAATGCCAATTCCTGTGCTGCGGTGGAGCCTGCTTCCCGTATATGGTATCCTGAGATGGAAATGGTATTGTATTTGGGCATATGCTCGGTGCAAAATGACATCATATCCGTTATCACCCGCATGGATGGTTCCGGCGGAAAAATCCATTCTTTCTGGGCAATGAATTCTTTTAAAATGTCATTTTGAAGTGTGCCGCGCAAATTTTTCAAAGGGACGCCTTGATTTTCTGCCACCGCAATATAAAAGGCCAACAGAATCACGGCTGGACCATTTATTGTCTGGGATACAGAAATGTCACCCAAATTAATTCCATCAAAAAGACGTTCCATATCTTTGATGGATGCCACGGATACACCACATTTGCCCACTTCACCTTCGGACCATGGATGATCCGGATCGTATCCCATCAGAGTAGGCATATCAAAGGCGACAGAAAGACCAGTTTGTCCTTTGCTTAAGAGTGAATGATATCGAGCGTTGGTTTCTTCAGGTGTACCAAAACCGGAGAATTGGCGTTTTGTCCAGAGCTTGCCCCGATACATATTGGTATAAACACCACGGGTATATGGAAATTGTCCCGGGAAGCCCAATTTGTCCATATAATCATCATTGGGATTATCCGGATAGTACAGGGGGTCCACTTCTTCACCACTAAGGGTATCAAAACTGTAATCGCGAGTGGCAGACGCCTTGGATTCAGCTTCCCAATGATTGCGGGCCTTTTTAAATAATTCTAATTGTTCTGACATGGCTTAACTCAGACTTAGAATTTACTGCGTTCTTCGTATTTCTAATACTTTAATCACACCTTCGAAAACCATCCATATGATGAGTCCAATCAAGATGATCGTTAAACCAAATAGAACCGTATTCTGGTCATAAAATTTGAGTGCATTGGCAACCAAAGCTGTGAAGGTGATTGCAAGAACGATTAACATCGGTATCAGGATGGGCAGCACCGGTTTTTTCTTTTGCCAATAATAAAGAGACAACACCATTAAGGTGAGTGCAGCTAACATTTGATTGGATGCGCCAAAGATAGGCCAAAGTATCCAACCAGCTTGTCTTGTTGCTCCCGTACCGGGATCAGACACATTCCAAAAGGCCAATAAAATGGCAGGAATAATGGCAATGGCGGTGGCTATATACCGATTGGTTAAGGGTTTCAAATTTATGGCCAAACCAAATTCATTCAGGATAAATCGCTGAATTCGTGTTGCTGTGTCTAGGGTAGTCGCTGCAAATGAGATGACTAAGACTGCCATGAGCGTATTGGCCATTCCTTCGGGGATGCCTAAGGATTGTAATAATGCACCACCACCAAGTACAAATGCAGTGGCTTTATTGCTGCTGGCGTGGGCCCATGAATCATAATAGACGGCCCAATTTAAATCCGCCACCTGTCCTACCGCTGGCAAATGGCTGCTGCCTACAAGGGAGATTCCCGCCACAGCCGCAATGGTGGAAGCCAATGCCAAGGTGCCTTCACCTATCATTCCACCATATCCCACCTGTTTTGCATCAACTAATCGTTCCAATTGTTTTGAGGAAGTCCCTGAGGCTACCAATCCATGGAATCCACTGATCGCACCACAAGCAATGGTCACAAATAATAAGGGAAATAGCCCCGGTGTCCCCGGTTCAGATAAGGACCTTACTGCAGGCGCATCCACTACAGGTTGGGCGACAAAAATGCCTAAAAACAATAAACCAAGTCCCACAAAAAGCTGGTGACTGTTAATATAATCTCGTGGCTGCAGCAATGTCCATACAGGCAATAAACTGGCAATGGCCGAATAAATAAAGAGAAGCACAATCCACAAATTTTTCGCATCCTGAACGGCCATGGATGTGGTGAAGTCCACTGGTGCTTTTGTCCCCACCCAAACAAAAACGTATAACATCCCTAAAGCAATTAAGGATGGAACAAGACTGTCCATTTTCTTTTTATAAATCAGAAAGCCCAAGATGATGGCGATAATGATTTCAACATTTATGGGTATCACAGAAGCAGGAATCCCCACAAACAAATCTGCAATGGCCATGGCAAACACAGCCAAGACCAGCCATACCAATAAAATTACAAAGATGAGAAACATGAGGCGCGCCCGTTTACTGATGGTGGTGGACGCAATATCCGCAATACTTCTACCCTTTTCTTTTACGCTGGTAACCAAAGCACCAAAATCGTGCACGGCGCCCATAAAGACCGTTCCGACTAGAATCCAAGCCAAGGCAGGGAGCCATCCCCAATAGGCAGCCACACAAGGGCCAATAATCGGCGCGGCGCCTGCAATAGATGTAAAGTGGTGACCGAATAAAATGTGCTTTTTTGTTGGCACATAATCCACACCATCTTCTAATGCTTTGGACGGCATGGTGATTTCCTTATCCTGGATACCATAAATACGATTTCCAATAAATTTGGCGTAAAACCGGTAACCCAGAAAAAAGACCGATAAACCAATGAGAACCAGTACGATTGAATTCATATTTTATCTACCAATCCCCATGGACATGTCCCTTTTGGATACGGCCGATTTAATGCCAGCTGCATTGATGCCACATTGATCTAGCAATACTTGTCGGGGACCATGTTCAACATAATCATCCGGAAGCGAAATAATGTTAGTTCCGCCATTATACCCATGGGTGGATAGCCAGGACAATACCCCTTCTCCAAATCCACCAGAGCGAACGCCTTCTTCCACCGTAATGACTTGGTCAAATCGCCCCAGAATTGATTTCAAATAGGATGTATCCATGGGTTTAATAAAACGACAATTCACAATTTCTGCACTGACGCCCTCTTGAGCCAGTTGATCTGCTGCATTCACCGCATCCCGGACTTGGGCACCCATGGCTAAGATTGCCACATCATTGCCTTGGCGAACCACTTCCCAGCTGCCAATGGGCAATAATTCAGATTGTCCCTGTGGATCAAAGGATACAGAAGATGCTTTGGGGTAGCGAATGGCAAATGGACCATTATGACCCAGCGCTGTATAAAGGAGATGGCGCAATTCATTCCCATCTTTCGGTGTGGCCACGGTCATACCTTGAATACATCGCATATAAGCTATGTCTAATGCACCATGGTGGGTAGGACCATCTTCACCGGCAATACCGGAACGATCCATACAAAATACCACAGGCAGATGCTGAATGGCAGCATCATGGACGATATGATCAAAGGCCCGCTGAAGAAAGGTAGAATAGATTGCCACGATGGGACGCACACCTTCTGTGGCCAACCCTGCAGCAAAAGTAACACCATGGCCTTCAGCAATCCCCACATCATAATACCGATTCGGGAAAGCTTTTGCGTAAGGCACAAGGCCGGTTCCTTCACGCATGGCGGCGGTGATGCACACCGTATCTTTCCGATTACGGGCAATCTCACAAACGAGTGACTCAAATACATCCTGGAAAACAGGAGCATTGGGCTCTACATCGGAAGGAGAGGGAATTTTATCTTTGGCATTTCCGTTGGGCTTGACCGCATGAAACTTGACTGCATCACTGTGATACTCCTCATTCTTACCATTGGTGGAAACCAATCCCTTCCCTTTTTTGGTCAGGACATGAAGCAGTGCCGGTGTTTTTAAATCTTTGACACGATCGAGTGTGGAAACAAGGGCATCTAAATTATGACCGTCTATTGGACCAAAATATCTAAACCCAAGCTCTTCGAATAACATCCCGGGGACCAAAAGAGATTTTAAACTTTCTTCAATTCGACGAAGCATGGTTCTCGCCGTTCGTTTACCAAATGGCAGTTTTCCTGAAACTTTCCAGATTTCTTCCCGAATTCGATTATAAATAGGATTGGTCACAATTCGAGTAAGATAAGCATTCATGGCACCCACATTGGGACTGATAGACATTTCATTATCATTCAGCACCACCAGCATGGGTGTACGCAAATGCCCTGCGTTATTCAAAGCTTCAAAGGCAAGACCCCCTGTCATGGAACCATCACCAATGACTGCCACTACACGATAATCTATACCTGTGTATTTTCGCGCCTCTGCCATTCCTGTTGCTGCAGATATAGACGTGGATGCATGGCCGGCTCCAAATGAATCATATTCACTTTCAGACCGTTTAAGAAAACCGCTGAGGCCCCCATGTTGACGAATGGTAGTGAATGAATCAAACCGCCCCGTGAGCAGTTTGTGGGCATACCCTTGGTGGCCCACATCCCAGACCACTTTATCATCAGGCGTATCAAAAACCTTATGGAGAGCCACAGTCAATTCCACCACGCCCAAAGTTGGCGCCAAATGACCACCCACCTGGCTCACCACATCAATGGTATGATGGCGAAGTTCATCAGCCAATTGCCGTAATTGTTCCGGCGTGAAATCCTTGATATCTGCCGGAGATTTTATGTGCGGTAATAGGTTAAGCTGCATGAACACTTTCAAATTGCGTGCTGAATACGAATTGATGAAAAAGGGTCACACCGTCTAATTCGGGATGAAAAGCCAATCCCATATGATGATCTTGTTTTACTGCTACCGGTTCCCCTTCGTAAGTGCTGATGACCTCTACAGATGGTCCAATTCTTGAGATTTTAGGTGCTCGGATAAATGCTGCCTTTGTAGAATTACTTTTGCCATTCAATGTAACAGGCAAATGATCGGTGAATGAATGGACCTGCCGTCCGTAGGCATTGCGATCTACATCAACATCTAATATATGCAATGGTTCTATGCGGGAATCATCTACTGGTTTGGCCATTATAATGAGGCCTGCACAGGTTCCTAGTATGGGTTTCTTTTCTGAAAATTCTCGAATTGGATTATGGAATCCCACGCGCTGCATCAGATCTGTCATGGTTGTGGATTCGCCACCGGGGATGATTAATCCTTCAATGGAATCCAGTTGTTCTGGATATCGCACTTCGGTTGAAGCCATATCCAATTGATCCAAAATCTGGATATGTTTTTCATAGTCCCCCTGTAATGCCAGGACGCCAATCATCTTCAAATTGGAAGCCCCGCTTCCTTACCAGCCTCTTTCCTGTAACCGCTCACCTTCAGGGATTTCTGACATATCCAATCCTTTCATTGCAGATTGAAGTCCTGTAGAAATCTCAACCAGTTTAGCCGGATCTTGATAATAAGTAACTGCATCCACAATGGCTTTCGCTCTCGGTGCAGGATCATCACTCATGAATATACCGGACCCTACAAATACGGTTTCAGCACCCAACTGCATCATGAGAGATGCATCGGCAGGAGTGGCT
>LSCF01000039.1 GCA_001577025.1 Fidelibacterota bacterium TCS55
ACTCCCGACTTCCTCCTTGTAAGGGAGGCACTCTGACCAGCTGAGTTAAACGCCCCTAATTTCTATAAACTAGCCGCGGAATTTATGCACCTTTTGACTTTTTAGGTGCAGACTTTTTTGTTTTACCCCGACCTTTTAAACCTGGGATTGCTACATCAATCACATCCATCATTTCTTTTGCAAAATGAAAATCCAGATCCTTTTTAATGTGCTCAGGGATATCTTCTAAATCCTTCCTGTTATGATCTGGTAATATAATGGTCTTTATACCGGATCGATGTGCAGCGGTCACTTTTTCTTTTACACCGCCAATTGGAAGCACATTACCACGAAGCGTGATTTCTCCCGTCATTGCTACCTTATCTTTTACTGATTTTCCTGAAAGAAGGGACACAATAGCTGTATACATCCCAACACCGGCGGACGGACCATCCTTAGGAATAGCACCGGCAGGTACGTGAACATGTATATCTGTTTTTTCGTTGAAATCGTCAGCAAAACCAAGAATATCTGTATGAGACCGAACGTAGGTCATGGCAGCAGTAGCCGATTCTTTCATTACATCCCCCAGCTGGCCCGTAAGGGTTAATCCGCCCTTGCCTTTCATCTTGGATGCTTCAATAAAGAGTATATCTCCACCGGCAGCAGTCCATGCCAATCCGGTGACTACACCGGGTTTCGTGGTTCGCTCTGCAATATCAGAATAAAAACGAGGGGCACCTAAATATTCGCTGATTTTTTTCTTCGTTACCCTGATTTTTTTTATCTTTTTCTCAATCTTATCTCTGGCAACCTTACGAAATACGTTGGCAATCTCCCGTTCCAAGTTTCGAACCCCTGCCTCACGGGTATAGGAACTGATCAATTCTTTAATACCGGAATCATCCAGCCTAACGTCTGATTTAGTTAAAGCATTCTCTTCTAATTGCTTCGGAATCAGATGCCGTTTGGCAATCTGGACTTTCTCGTCTTCTATATAGCCTGAGAAATCAATGATTTCCATTCGGTCTTTTAATGCAGGGGGAATAGGGTCCTGATAATTGGCTGTTGCGATAAACATGACCTTACTCAAATCAAAATCCACTTCAAGATAATGGTCCGCAAAGGTTGAATTCTGCTCCGGGTCCAATACCTCTAATAATGCAGAAGAAGGATCGCCCCGAAAATCCATGCCCAGTTTATCGATCTCATCCAGCATGAATACAGGATTGTTAGTGCCTGCTTTTTTCAAGGACTGAATAATGCGACCCGGCAGTGCGCCAATATAGGTGCGACGATGACCGCGGATCTCTGCTTCGTCCCGAACACCTCCTAGTGAAATACGGACAAATTCTCTACCCATGGATCGGGCGATGGATCGACCTAAGGATGTTTTACCTACCCCAGGAGGGCCTGCAAAACACAGTATAGGTCCGCGAATGGCTCCATCAGGATCCTTTTTCATTTTTAATGCGCGAACAGCTAGATATTCTAAAATTCTCTCTTTTACCTTATCTAGTCCGTAATGATCTTCATCTAAAATAGATTTGGATTCCTTAATATCAATCGAATCGTCAGATGTCTTGGACCATGGTAATTCTGTCAGCCAATCCAAATAGGTTCTGGAGACTGTATATTCTGGGGATTGAGATGGAATTTTAGATAGACGATCTAATTCTTTTAAGGCGACCTTTTCTGCCTCTTCCGGCATTTTGGCTGCTTTGATCGCATCTTCAATTTCTTTCAATTCCACCTGAGATTCATCTTCACCCAATTCCCGTTTGATCGCCTTCATTTGTTCGCGCAGATAATATTCCCGCTGAGATTTGGCAATTTCATCGTGGACTTCCGTTTGGATTTCTTCACCCAGTTTAATCCGCTGGATTTCTTTCGTCAAAATTTTGATAGATTTTTCTACACGGGATTTAATATCCAATTCTTCCAGCACATCCTGTTTTTCAGGATTGGAAACAGTCAAAAGGGAAACAGCTCTGTCTGCAAGACGTGCCGGCTTTTGAATATTAGACAACATTCCTGTATGCTCTTCGCTCAGGTTTGGCGCCACTTGAATCAGTTCACTAAATACCTGCCGCAGGTTGTTGGCCATGGCATCCAACTCAATATCGTCCGAAGACCCCGTATCAGATATGCGTTGAACCACCGCCCGGTAATAAGGGTCTTTTTCTTTAAAGTCTAAAATTTTCACCCGATCGATTCCCTGAACGATGGCAGACTTGCTGTTGTCCGGCATATCGAACACTTTAAGCACCACGGCTAAGGTGCCAAATGAATACATTTCATCGGGATTCGGATCTTCAATAGATCCATCCTCTTGGGCCACCACCACAATATGTTTACTATTGGGCGGCAGTTCATTAATTAGCTTTAGAGATTTATCCCGACCGATGTAGATGGGGATGACTTGCTGCGGAAATAGAACCGTATTCCGCAATGGCATCACTGGATAAGATTCGCTCTCTTCCAGTAAATCTTCATTTAAATCTTTTTTGATTTCGTCGCTCATGACATTCCTTATATTAAGCCAGACACATTGGTTTCAAACCATGTGCCATGTTGTAATCCTTGTTGATATGACGCATAAATGCTGTATTTTCAATTATTCTCTGCCAATATGGGTCATTTTGGCGCGATATGACAAGATGCGCAATTTTCTCGAAATACGTGAGGCATCTTCTTTGCAACCACGGGCCCGGACCCAAAATTCATCTCCCCTTCAGTGGCATGGCACATTAAACAAGTGCTTTCATCAATATACTCCATATGAGGAGGTAAGTTCGAAAGTTTAGGCGGAACTTTACCATCGACCAAAATTAAGGGCTCTTCTTCTACCGCTACAGCCTTAACAGGCTCCACACCCTGATCCGCATAAATAAGCCAGGTTAAAATGAGTCCGGCCACTACCACTAATCCATATATCAATTGTCTATTTTCGATCATATTTCCACTTTCGCTAATCGTGCCTGTTCATCTGCATGGTACGAACTCCGGACCAATGCCCCCGATTCTACCACACGAAATCCCATATCTAATCCCAATTGTTTATAGTCTTCAAATTCTTCATCTTCTACATATCGATCTACCGGCAAATGGTTCCGGGTTGGCTGAAGATATTGCCCAATGGTAAATATTTCTACACCCAAATCCACCACTTCTTTCATGGTATCGATCACTTCAGATTTGGATTCACCCAATCCAACCATCATACTTGTTTTAGTCAATAGGCCATAATCCACCGACCGTTTCAACACATCCAAACTCCGTGACCATACAGCCTGTGCTCTTACCTGACGGCTGATACGCTCAATGCATTCCACATTATGAGAAAATATTTCAGGCGCCGCATCAAATACAGTATTCAAGGCAGAACCCAGTCCTTGAAAATCAGGTGTGAGTACTTCAACCGTACATTTGGGCACATGGCGATGAATCTGGCGAATAGTCTCTGCCCAAATTTTCGCACCAAAATCCCCCTTCAAATCATCCCGATCTACAGATGTAATGACCACATGGCGGAGATTCATTTTTTTCACTGCCATGGCGGTCCGTACTGGCTCCATCTCATCCACACCGTTGGGCTTACCCGTAGCAACAGAACAAAATCCGCAAGCTCGCGTACAGATATCCCCCAGGATCATAATGGTTGCTGTACCCCGCCCCCAGCATTCATAAATATTGGGGCAGCGGGCTTCTTCGCACACCGTATTGAGTTTGTTGGCAGTGACCACATCCTGAACAAATTTATAATCCTCTCCAAATTGGAGACGAATTTTTGGCTTCTTTGTTAACTGCCTTTTTGTGGTGACGTCCATCAATTCACTTTCTGAAATAAAAAAATCATATATCGTTTATACTTCCGGAATTCATCACTATCCATCAATGATAATTGCTTTATTTTATCATTCACTTTTTTATCGAATGCCTTTTTAATTACCTTTAACACAAATGGATGATTTTTATTCATATAATTGGATGTGAAGTCTATGGTGGGATAAATAAACCGCTCCATAAAGGCTTTTGCACCATCTAATGTGGGCATGGTATTGTCCGTCTGGTCATACTCACGAATGAGTTTAAAACCATACTCCTCAGCCTTTTCCATATAGGTCTTTTCATCATGGGATGCTTTAATATGCCAATCGCCGCTCCCATCATTATGATGGAGAAAATAATCAGAGGCCAATAGGTAACCTCCGTCCCGAATGGTTTCTTTGGCTGTTTGCCAACCCGGCTCAATTTGGATATAACAGGCACTTTCACTTTCTAATACCAGATCATACTGTTTTTCCGGATTAAAATCTTCAAATTTGGTCCGGTGGAATTTTACTTCGCCATTATATTTTTCCGCAAAAACACCTTCTTGATATTCATCCGGAGACAACGCCTCAACAGAATATCCTTTGGAAAGGAGATAACTGGAATTACCACCAATCCCAGCCCCTACATCTAAAATAGTTTTGACATCATCAGGTATAAATGAAGCCAGATGCTCGATGTAACGGCCTTGGGCAGCTACCATTTCGTTTAAGGTGATATTCTCCAGATCCACTGCTTCAGGATTATCCCAAAATCCATAATGGAGATAGGGAGACCGAATCGATTCAGAATATAATTTGAGAACGTTATCGATAGGCATTATATGAGATTTTCCAAGTTCATGGTTTCAATATTTTGACGGATGGCTTCTATGAATTGACTACCGCTGGCGCCGTCTATAAGGCGATGATCAAACCCTAGGGATAAGAACATCATACTTTTGATACCGATGGTATCCCCTTCGTTGGTTTCGATGACGACCGGCCGTTTTTTCACGGCACCCGCACCGAGTATACCCACATTGGGCTGATTGATGATGGGCGTACCCATGGTTACATTGAAGACACCAAAATTGGATATGGAAAATGTGGAGCCTTGAAGTTCATCCGGATTCAATTGTTTGTTCCGCGTCCGCACCGCAAGGTCTCTCACCTTTCGGCAGAGTCCTAAGAAATTCAATTCTTCACACTTGGATAATACAGGCACCATGAGTCCATTATCCACCGCAACAGCCAATCCCACATTTACATTTTTATGATATACAATGGATGAACCGTCAATGGATGCATTCATCTCTGGATAAGCTGACAAGGCTTTTACACAAGCCTGAACGATGAATGGTGTGTATGTAAGGCTATATCTTTCTTTTTGGTAAAAGGCATCATTATTCGCATCAACAAAGTTTACAATGGTAGTCATATCCACTTCTGTCATAACATACACATGAGCAGATGTATCGAGACTTGTCCGCATGTGATCTGCAATCAGTTTTCGCATATGATCCATTTCAACTCGTGCCTCACTGCCTGTGAATGATGGTGACAGTGATGGGGGTGGCGCTAATTTTGGTGAGGCTGCAGTTGCTTCGGCGGGGATACCCGTACGCGTTTTTAAGTAAGCCAATATGTCCAATTTTGTAACACGACCGCCCTTCCCGGAGCCGGGGATGGTCATGAGTTCATCCATGCCAACACCATTCTCCGCTGCAATTTTATTGACCACAGGGGTGAAGAATTTCTTTTCACCGGAGATTGCCGGAGGGCGAGAAGTTGGTAGTGGAGATGTATACATTGGTGTTTCTTCCACTTTTTCCTCCACTTGAGGTTCCTCCGGTTCAGGCATTTCCTCCACCGGCTTGGATTCAATGGGCTGAGCCGAGTCTGCATCCGTTTCTACACGGGCAATGACTGTACCCACATCCATAACCTGATTGGGTTCACCTATAATTTCAACCAAAATACCGGCGGTAGGGCTTGGTATTTCTGAATCTACTTTATCCGTGCCGATCTCCAATAAAATTTCATCCAACTCAATGGCATCACCCACTTTTTTGTGCCACTCTAAAATGGTGCCTTCGGTGATAGATTCTCCCATTTTGGGCATAACAACATCAACAATCATTAGTACTCCAATAAATCTTTTAATGCAGTTTGAATATTTTGGGTTTGTGGCAAAACTTCATCTTCCAAAAACCAATTGAAAGGCACATGACTATCCGCCGATGCTACCCGTTTAACAGGCCCATCCAGATCTTCAAAATATCGATCTGCAATAATGGCGGCGATTTCTCCGCCGGGGCCGTTTGTTAAATTATCCTCATGAACCACCAAAACTTTGCCTGTCTTTTTCACAGATTTAGCAATGGCGTCTTCATCCAAGGGATTCAATGTTCTCAAATCCACTATTTCCACAATGCCTTCACCAATTTCTTCTTTTTTTACTGCTTCAATGGATTTTTGAACCATGGCACCCCAAGTAATTATGGTGAGGACTTCCCCTTCTTGAACCACATTGGCTTTCCCAAATGGTAGGATATAATCTTCGTCCGGTTCCGGCGTTGCTGCAAATCCTTGTCGGTATAATCCCTTATGCTCCATGAAAATTACAGGATCATCCATCCTGCAGGCCGATTTCAGAAGTCCCTTCGCATCAGCAGCGTTTGATGGGTATGCAATCCGAATGCCGGGCATATGCATAAAATATGAATCGATAGATTGACTGTGACATAGGCCACCATGGATGTACCCACCCACAGGCACCCGTATAACCACAGGACAACTCCACATATTATTCGATCGGTAACGCATGGATGCCAGTTCATTTCGGATTTGCATCATGGCCGGCCAAATATAATCGGCAAACTGAATTTCCGTCACGGGCTTCCAACCGGCGCAGGCCATGCCAATGGCCGTCCCCACGATGGATGCTTCTGCCAAGGAAGAATTAAATACGCGATCTTTTCCAAACTTATTGGTTAATCCACGGGTGGCCGTAAATACGCCGCCTTTAGGGTCGGCTACATCTTCTCCGAAAATCACCATTTTGTCATTTCGTTCCATTTCTTCAGAAAGGGCGTGATTGATGGCGTCGACCAAGACCACCTTATCGCTAATCTCATTAAAAGGTGTCTCTTCTGGGAATGGTGTATGGGCATAATTGAAATCCAAGGCAGTCTCCGGATCAGGATGATCTTGGGCTTCTGCCCATTCTGCTTCTTTATCAATCAATGCATTCACTTCATTTTGAATCTTTTCAAATTCTTTTTGTGAAATCGATTTGGCCTCAATACAAGCCGCTTCAAATTTTAGGATTGGGTCTCGTTTTTTATCCGTCTCCAGATCCTCTTCTGAACGGTATTTCCTCTGATCATCCGAGGACGAATGGGGAAACAGTCGTACTACATTAGATACAATAACCGTTGGTCCTTTCCCTTTCCGTGCCCGATCTACTGCTTTTTGAAATGCCAAATTCGCCTCGAAAAAGTCTGTCCCGTCAATATTATACCGCGCCAAATTTTGATATCCAGATACCATAGAATACACAGAACCGCCAGAAGTCTGTTCAGAGATATGAACACTGATGGCATATTCATTATCTTCAACATGAAAGATTACCGGCAACTTTTCACGGCTGGCCCAATTCAATGCTTCATGAAATTCGCCCTGGCTAGTGGTGCCTTCACCAGAGGATACATAAACAACTTCCTTTTTTCCTTCCCATTTTCTGGTTTGGGCCGTCCCGACGGCTTGAAGGTATTGAGATCCCGTTGGGCTGGATTGGCTCACAATCCGTAAATCTTTATCACCGAAGTGTTGGGGTAATTGACGCCCCCCTGAGGCAGGATCATCCTTTCGAGCTAAGAACCCCAATAAATGATCCTTGCTCGTAACACCAAGTCCAATTGTAAGTGCAGCATCTCGGTAATAGGGGTAAGCCCAATCTTCACCCGATTTCAAATTACACGACGCAGCCAATTGGGTAGACTCATGGCCGGAACAGGCAATATGGAAGAATGATTTTCCCTGACGAATTAGGGTGTTCATTTTTTCATCTAACCGGCGGGCCGTCACCATTTTTCGATAGACGTCTAATAATTCTTTTTTCTGGAATCCATGCAATCTGGGCATTAATTCACCTCCACTGTTTCTTGCATTTGAAATGCATCAGTAAATGATTCAATAATTTGATATTTTACATCTGATAAATCTTGCTTTGTCCCCAATATTTTTTCCATGGAGGTCACCCCATATTCGAAAATGCCGCAAGGGATAATTCCACCAAAATAATTGAGATCCGTATTCACGTTTAAGGCAAAACCATGCATAGTCACCCATCGGGAAATCCGCACACCCTGAGCGCCTATTTTTTCATCTCCCACCCAAACACCAGTTAGGTCTTCCTTTAATCCCGCTTCAATCCCATATGTGGCCAGTGAATCAATCAACACCTGTTCTAAAGTCCGCATATACCAACTAATACTTTTTTGATAGTGGTGAAGATCGAGGATGGGGTATCCTACAATTTGCCCGGGACCGTGATAAGTGATATCACCGCCTCTTTCTACATTGTACACTTTTGCATCATCCGGTGCGGACTGAAGTAAATGATTATTATCCGCATTTTTCCCTAAGGTATAGACCGGCTCATGCTCAACAAAAATCAACGTATCTGGCGCTTTACCCTTTAAAACCTTTTCATGGGTTTCTTTTTGGTAATCCCAAGCAGATTGGTAATCCATTTGACCAAGGTCAGTGATTTTGATATTATTTTTCATCATGAAATAAAATTGTCACCCTGACCCTGCCGAACCATTCTTTTTATTGTCATGCTGGGCCTGACGAATCATCATTGATGCACACTCTGGCCAAACGCATCTAATGCCGCCTCCATCACCGCTTCTGATAATGTGGGGTGGGCATGGACAGTCATAGCAATCTCCTGCCAAGTCGTTTCCAATGCTTTGGCTACTCCTAATTCAGCAATCAATTCTGTGGCTTCACTCCCCACAATATGACAACCCAAAAGTTCACCATACTTCGCATCAAAAATAATTTTCACAAACCCTGTTGAATCGCCTGTGGCCAAAGCCTTTCCACTGGCTCGAAAATCAAACCGGCCCACTTTAATATTATGACCTGCCTCTTTGGCTGCTGCTTCGGTTAAACCCAATGAAGCCACTTGAGGCTGGCAATAGGTACAACCGGGAATATTGGAGTAATCTACAGGGTGTGTATCATGACCCGCCGCATGCTCCGATGCAACATGACCTTGTGCAGATGCAACATGAGCCAGCCACGGTGGACCTGTTACGTCGCCAATGGCATAAATATTAGGCACGGATGTTTGATTAAATTCATTAATTGTGATTGCACCACGATCTGTTTTAACGCCCACATCTTCTAATCCAAATTTTTCAATATTGCCTGTTACCCCCACGGCATTCAATACGATATCCGTGTCAATAATTTGGGATTTTTCATCTTTTTCGGTATGGACCTTCACTTTGGTCTTCAGCTTCTCAATTTGGGTGACTTTGGTTTCAGTATAAATTTTTATTCCGGATTTTTTAAAACTTTTTTCTACTTCTTTTGAAACATCTACATCTTCTACGGGAAGAATATTGGGCATCATTTCCATAAGATGGACTTCCGTACCATATTCATTGTAAAAATATGCGAATTCCGCTCCGATGGCGCCGGCACCGATGATAACCATTTTCTTGGGCGGTGTTTTGAGAATCATGGCTTCTTTGGAGGTAATCACCTGCTTCCCATCCGGTTTCATTCCCGGAAAAATCTTTGGACGAGCCCCTGTGGCAATGATAATCTTGTCTGCCTTCACCGTTTCTTTTTTCTTCCCTTTTGTCACTTCAATTTCATTGGCGGACTTCAACACACCGCGTCCTTCAATATGGGTAATCTTATTTTTCTTCATCAAAAATTCGATCCCTTTTGAAAGACGTTGGGACACATCCCGGCTCCGCTTAACGGTTTTGCCGAAGTCCACATCATATTCAGAAATATTGATACCAAATTTTTTGCTGTTTTTCACATAATGGAGAATTTCTGCATTTTTGAGCAATGCTTTCGTAGGGATACAGCCCCAATTCAGACAAATACCGCCTAATCGATCCTTATCAATAATGGCTACTTTTTGACCCAGTTGCGCTGCACGTATTGCCGCCACATAGCCACCGGGACCACCACCTAAAATTGCTATATCAAATATTGCCATACTTATATTTTAGCTTCTCATTTACCGATGATGCTTAAAAATTCTGCCCGTGTTTCGGCGGATTTCCTGAATTGGCCCAGCATGGCTGAAGTGGATGCATAACTATTCTGCTTCTCAACGCCACGCATCTGCATGCAGAGGTGACGCCCCTCCATGACTACGGCTACACCCACAGGATCTAATACTTCTTGTAGCGTTTCTGCAATTTGAGATGTGAGCCGTTCCTGTAATTGGAGCCGCCTTGAAAACATATCAATAATTCGTGGAATTTTGGATAATCCGATCACCTTTCCATTGGGTAAATAGCCCACATGCGCTTTCCCGAAAAAAGGAATCATATGGTGCTCACACATGGAAAAAAATTCAATATCCCGAACCACCACCATTTCGCTGCATTCCTCGTGGAAAACCGCCTCATTAATGATGTCATCCACATTGGCGCGATAACCTTGAGAAAAATATTCCCATGATTTTGCCACACGATGGGGTGTACGAACCAATCCCTCACGATTGATATCTTCACCGATTGCATCCAGTAAATCTCGTGTTATATTTTTGAGTTGATCAATTTTTTCTGTCATTAGATTGCCTCTTCTGCAAATGAATTTTTTACCAGCCGGATTCGTCCGGATCTTCGTGAACCTTGTCTTTTAATGCCCAAACGCCTAAATAAAACAAAGGCGTGTCAAACAGGGCCACCAATACCTTGAATAGAAATCCGTTGGCCAACAAGGGCCAGAACTGAACCCATTCGATAGCACCTGCTGTGCATAGCAAAATCAATACGGCTGACGTATCCACAAATTGAGATACGACGGTAGAACCGTTATTCCGAAGCCACAGGTGTTTGCCCTTGGTAAGCCGCTTCCAAAAATGGAATACGCGAATATCAATAAATTGGGCAGTGAGGTATGCCACCATGGATGCAAATACCGCCGGACCGAATAAACCGAACACTTTTGAAAATGTTTCATTATTCACCGGAGACCATTCCGTCTGGGGCACCGCATTGGCCACCATGACCACACCCATGACAAATACAGAAGCTACCAATCCGGACAACACCACTTGATCCGCCTTCTTTTTACCATAGAGTTCTGAAATTAGGTCCGTCACTAAAAAGGTTACGGGATAGGGAAGAATCCCTACGGATAATTCAAATGTGTATAGCCCAAAGGGCGTCCATGAAAAGAATTTTTGAAAGATCAGATTGGCGCTCACCAAAGAAGCAATAAAGATGCCCGTCAAAATGAGGTAAAGCCGATGTTGGAATTTCATTAATTGCCGCTAGCCGGACCGTAATAGTCCGTAAAAATGGTGGGCGTTTCCCTGAGCCGGATCCGATGGAGCTTGGCCCCCTCCAAGCGTGGTGTGATCTGCTCCCATATAAACTGGACTAAATTTTCTGAGCTGGGCTGTTTGTCCGCAAACCAACCCACTTCTTTTTCAAATTGGGTATGGTCCAATACGTCCACCACATGTGTGGTTACGACATCTTTCAAGTGGCCAAGATCAATTATAAACCCAGTCTCATGGTTCACCTGGCCGGTCACCATAACTTCGAGGGTATAATTATGACCGTGGACTTTTGAATCGGGGCCGAATACCTCCCAGTTTTTTTCTTCCGACCAATCATCATGGCCGTACTGATGTGCCGCATTAAAGTAAAAAACTTTGGTCAAATAGGGGTTGCTCATTATATTTGTATGATACAAGTTTTATTAAAGGTATAATTTAGGAAATTCCCTTCAGTGGGCAAAAGGATTCTATGGATATTTTTAAAAGTTTTTTACTTTAATGCGGCACTTACATGAATCCCGCCTTTATGGGCAAAGGCAGAACGGCCCACATAAGCAGCCCGCTGGTCGGGAGCCAAATTCGTCACCTCTGGCACAAAATGGGACAAGGATGACAGTTTAGTTAAATCTAATTCCTGAACTGGTTTTAGGCCCAGTTTCAAAATAAGATTGGGAATTATACTTACCAGATTGGCATTCCCGCATCGCTCACCCAATCCATTGATGGTCCCCTGAACGTGCCTCACACCAGCCTCAACGGCCGCAATGGAATTAGACACCGCCAGTTCACTGTCATTATGGGCATGAACACCCAGAGGGGTCCTTAATTATTTATTGATGGTTTTAACAATTTCAGATATTTCTGATGGGAGTGATCCGCCATTTGTATCACAGAGCACAATCGTATCCGCTTCCGCACGCTCTGCCGCTTTTACCATTCGAAGAGCAAACTTTGCATCATCCTTATATCCATCGAAAAAATGTTCTGCATCAAAAATGACATGACGCCCTTCCGATTTTAAATATCAAATAGACTCATAAATCAAAGATTCATTTTCCGACTCATCTAATTCCATCCCCTGTTCAGAATGTAATCACCATGATTTACCAAACAACGACACCACGGATGTTTCTGCTTTTAGCATGGCATTGAGATTAGCATCCGATTGGACCTTATCCGGAAAACGAGCCGTGGAGCCAAAAGCACAGATTCGAGCCGTGTCTAGTTTTTCATTTTGAATGCGCTTAAAAAATGTCTCAACCTTGGGATTGCTTCCGGGCCAACCTCCTTCTATAAAGTCCACACCAAATTCATCCAGACGGAGGGCGATTCTTACCTTATCCTCAACAGACAGGTTTACCCCTTCACCCTGGGTACCATCTCTTAAAGTGGTATCGAAAATTTCAAATGTTTTGGAATGTGTCAAAGTACCAATTCCTCAAATACCCATGGATTGGAATCCTGATGCTTTTTCTCAAAAGATTGAATTTTTTCTTTCATTTCCAGCGTCTGTCCGATTTCATCCAACCCATTTTGGAGACAGAATTTTTTATAAGTATCCAACTCAAATGAAATGGAACCACCATCCGGCAATTGTATGGATTGGCCTTCAAGATCAACTGCCAATTCAAACCCCGGCGTCTCCCCTACTTTTTGGAAAAGGTCATTCACTACCGTATCATTTAGAACGATGGGCAGAATGCCGTTTTTAAAACAATTATTATAAAATATATCAGCAAAACTCGGGGCGATTACGGCTCTAAACCCAAAATCCAGAATGGCCCATGGGGCATGCTCCCGGCTGGAACCACATCCGAAATTATCTCTCGCTAATAAAATTGAAGCTCCTTGATATCTCGTCTGATTCAGTACAAAATCCGGGTTGAGCGGACGATCCTCACAGGGCATCCCCGGTTCACCCTTATCCAAATATCGCCACTCATCAAAAAGGTTTGGGCCAAATCCCGTTCGCTTGATGGACTTCAAAAACTGCTTCGGGATAATGGCATCTGTATCCACATTGGGTCGATTGATTGGCGCTACAAGGCCGGTGAAATTCGAAAATTTTTCCATAATTACGCCGCCTCCATCATGTCACGCACATCTACAAAATGACCATGAATCGCAGCAGCAGCTGCCATAATGGGACTCACCAAATGGGTTCGCCCCCCTTGGCCTTGGCGGCCTTCGAAATTACGATTCGAAGTTGAGGCACACCGTTCACCCGGTTCCAATCGATCCGCATTCATGGCCAGGCACATAGAGCATCCCGGCTCACGCCATTCAAACCCGGCATTAACAAATATCTTATCCAGTCCTTCCGATTCGGCTTGGTTTTTCACTTCACCGGATCCGGGCACCACCATGGCCAACTTAATATTCTCCGCCACTTGACGTCCCTTTACAATCTCTGCCGCTGCCCTTAGATCCTCAATTCGAGAATTGGTACAGGAGCCAATAAACACCTTATCCAATTTATAATCGGAGAGTAAACCACCATCAGAAAGACCCATATAATTCAAGGCATTATCAATGCCATTTTTACCGGAAGTTGGTATCGTCGCCCCCACATCCATACCCATTTCCGGAGATGTACCCCAAGTGATTTGGGGATTGATGCTGTCCGCATCCAATTCGATAATGGTATCGAATTCAGCACCTTCATCTGATTGAAGTGTTTTCCAGTATTGAACGGCTTGATTCCACAATTCACCTTTCGGTGCGAATGGCCGTCCTTTCACATAATCAATTGTTTTATCATCCACCGCAATTAGCCCCGCACGGGCCCCCGCTTCAATGGCCATATTGCAAACGGTCATCCGTTCTTCCATGGACATAGCTTCAATCGCTTCACCAGCAAATTCGATGGTATAGCCAGTCCCCCCGGCAGTACCGATATTTTTTATAATTTCCAGAACCACATCCTTGGCAGTCACCCCTGTTTGTAATTGGCCATCCACCCTCACCAGCATATTTTTCGATTTATTTTGGATCAAACATTGGGTTGCCATGACGTGCTCCACTTCTGAGGTTCCGATACCGAAAGCCAATGCCCCCAAAGCACCATGGGTAGCGGTATGTGAATCGCCACAGACAATAGTCATCCCCGGAAGAGTGGCCCCTTGCTCCGGGCCAACCACATGGACAATCCCCTGTCGGTCGTCATCCATGGGGATGTATGGCACACCGAATTCATTGCAATTTTCCACCAATGTATCTACTTGAAGGGCCGAAACAGGATCGGCGATCCCTTGATCACGATTTTCAGTAGGAATATTATGGTCCGCCACTGCCAGGTTTGCAGCGTTTCGCCATGGTGTTCGATTGGCCATTCTCAGTCCTTCAAATGCTTGAGGCGACGTCACCTCATGAATGAGTTGGCGATCAATGTATAGAAGTGAATTTCCATTCTCATGGGCATGAACCAAATGGGCATCCCATAATTTATCGTAAAGAGTTCTTCCCGCCATATTTATGGTGCTGTTACTGCATCCAGAAGTTCATTCACTTCACCTTGAATGCTGTATTCATTAATGGCTTGAAGATAGGCTTTAGCACTGGCTTCCACAATGTCGGTTGAGACACCGCGCCCAGAGAAGAAACTTTCTCCATTTTTGAGTCTCAAGTGGGCTTCCCCTTGGGCAGATCGACCCACGGTTACAGAGCGCACCTGATAAGACTCAATATGGAATTTCGAATTCAATGCACGATCAATGGCATTAAAACAGGCATCCACAGGACCGTCACCCGTGGCTGATTCTTCCACCAGTTTTTCATCTGATTTGATTCGAACGGTGGCCGTTGGAATGGTTGTGGTTCCGATATTCACATGGAGATAATCCAAATGGTGACGATAATCCTTTTGAGCCACTTCTTGTCCCATTAACAGACGAAGGTCATCATCAAATACTTCTTTTTTCTTATCGGCCAATTCAAGGAATCGCTTATAGATTGAATTCAATTCATCTTCAGATGGATCAAATCCAATGCTCTTTAATCGGGAAATCAATCCATGGCGGCCTGAATGACGTCCCAAAACGATTTTGGACTCCTGGACACCCACCGATTCCGGATCCATAATTTCATAAGTTTTATTATCTTTCAGCATGCCATCCTGGTGAATCCCGGACTCATGGGCAAAAGCATTTTCACCCACAATGGCTTTGTTTGGTTGAACCACCATTCCCGTAAATGAAGACACCATCCGACTGGTGTTAAAAATTTCAGATGTGTTAATATTGGTCGAAACATCCCACAAATCTTCACGGACTGCAATGGCCATGGCGATTTCTTCTAAGGATGCATTCCCCGCTCGCTCACCAATCCCATTGATTGTGCATTCTACCTGCCGAGCACCATTGGAGACTGCGGATAAGGAATTGGCCACGGCCAACCCAAGATCGTTATGGCAATGGACACTGATGACCGCATCGTCAATATTGGAAACACGGCTTTTCAGTTCAGCTATTTTTGCGCCGAACTCAAGCGGCATGGTATATCCCGTGGTATCCGGAATATTCACTGTGGTGGCACCGGCTGCCATGACGGCTTAAACAATTTCGGATAAATAACCG
>LSCF01000004.1 GCA_001577025.1 Fidelibacterota bacterium TCS55
GGTATGCTTCCCATAAAAAGTTCCCAGATTAATAGATAGAATATTCCAAGCAGGACTGGACGTTTGAACATCGCACCTATTGCAATAAACACAGCACCATAGATCATGATAACACAACCAAATGCTTTATGAGTTAGGTTATGTTCATGAAATACCTCTCCACCTGCAATAGTTGAGATAAGTGTTGACATTCTTTTGATTGGAATAACTAAAGATATCGCTGCTTCGGGTGCTGCAGCCGCCAGTAAATAGCATATATGTCCAAAAAACAGAAGTAGATTGGATAAAGATAGATTTTCCCAGTGAATTTAAAGAAATAAGAAAAAATATAGGAAGGTTTTTTTAAAAAAAGGCTATCAACCCGATGTCTATTTAGAGAAGATTTTATAATAATTTTGAAATTTATCTGCACTAGTATCATATGAAGTTCAAAACATTTCATTATAATCCTCAATTGCTTTTTCTAAAAAATCTCTAGATGTTTTATCTAAACCATCAGTATTTTCAGGAATATCTCAGGTTGTTCCACCTTGTTCTTCCTCATTTGCTGCATAACTAAAAATAGGAGCAATCTTTAGTTTTTTGTCACTTGGTAGGTCTTTTAATTGTTTTTGAAACTCATCATAATATATTTTTGCCATATCAATAGATGAAACAGCAAAAATAGAGTTAAAACCGGCTAATCTTTTTTCTTTTAATGTATTATCACTATTTCTTTTTGTTTTCCTATCAAAATTGCTCCTAATATATTTAACTATATTTGTAATCCTTTTAGGATCTGATAATGCTTTTTTTCTATCAATATCAGTTATTGAAGTATCTTCAATATTTTCAGCTTTTTTAACTGTAGATATATAATCCACTTTAAAAGGTAATACATTTTTATCAGCAATTGCATCTACAATTGTATAAGTATGAAGTTTTTCTCAAAATGCTTGCTCGGTTGTTCTTAAATCAAAATGAGTTCAGCCAGATGAATTTATAGCAAATATAGGAGCTCATGTAAAGCCAAAAAGATAATATTTTTTGAATGATTTAGTAATTAATTTATGCATATCTCCAAATTGTGAACGATGACATTCATCAAATATCAAAACAATTTCTCAGTTAAAAATACTATGTCACCTGTTTTTCTTTATAAACTTATCTAATTTTTGAATAGTTGTAATAATTATTTTAGAGTCTGGATTTTCTAATTGTTTTTGTAGTTTAGCTGTACTTGTATTAGAGTTAGCAGAACCTTTTTCAAATTTATCATATTCTACCATTGTTTGATAATCTAAATCTTTTCTATCAACAACAAATAAAACTTTTTTAATATGAGATAATTTACTAGCAATTTGAGCAGTTTTAAAACTTGTTAGAGTTTTTCAACTTCATGTTGTATGCCACACATATCAACCAGCTTCAATACTTCAATACCTTTTATAATTTGCACTCACTTCTATCTTATTAACTATTTTTTCTGTTGCTACTATTTGGTATGGTCTCATTACTAAAAGAGATTTATCAGCTGTAAAAACACAATATTTTGTTAAAATATTTAAAAGAGAATGTTTTGCAAAAAATGTTTTAGAAAAATCAACTAAATCCTTGATTATTTTATTATTATAATCAGCCCACCAGCTAGTAAATTCAAAACTATTACTAGATTTTTTTCATTTGCTACTACCTCATTTTTTATTTTGTTCTTTTATATGAGAAAATCTTGTTGTATTACTATAATATTTTGTATGTGTTCAATTTGATATAACAAATAATTGAACATACTCAAAAAGACCACTATCAGCCCAAAAACTTTCTCTTTGGTATCTGTTAATTTGATTAAATGCCTCCTGTAATTCTACTCATCTTCTTTTTAATTCAATATGAACTAAAGGAAAACCATTTACTAAAATAGTTACATCATAACGATTTGATCTTTGTCATTCTTCAGTTGCATATTGATTAATAACTTGCAGGTGATTATTATGGATATTCTTTTTATCTAAAAAATAAATATTTTTATCAGTTCAATCATGCTTTTTTAAAATTTTAGCTAATTCTGGAATGGTAATATATTTATTATTTTTCATATGTGACGAGCAATACCGTTCTGGATTCCGCTTCAGGGCGTCACGTCCCCCATTCTTCCATGTCCTATATCATACGAGCGAATGCTAGGCTGATGGGAAGTAAAAAAGCATATTATGCCGATGGAACAGAAACAGATTCAACTTGGTTTGAAAATGATGGTATAGTCAATAAAAGTTCAATGTACGGCCCTACCACTGGCACCAATGGACCCGATCCAATAGCCATATATAGAGAAGAAGACCTATTAATCCCCGGGCAATGGTTTGTGATGGGCGAATATCAGTCCGACCATCGAAAATTTATTGGACACAGTTTGGACGATGAAGAATTTGATTCAATAAAATCAGTTTTTATTGACCATTTAAAATTGCTTCAATCATTGCCAGAATAATATAAAGGAATTAACCGAAATGATTTCAATTCAAGATTTTGATAAACTGGCAATTCGTGTGGGCACCATCGAGGAAGCACAAACCTTCCCAGATGCAAAGAAACCGGCATATAAGGTCAGAATTGATTTTGGTCCCTACGGCAAAAAGTGGTCCAGCGCTCAAATAACTGAAAACTATGGTATAGATGGCTTGGTAGGGAGACGGATTTGCGCTGTCATGAATTTGGGTAAGAAGAAAATCGGGCCATTTACTTCAGAGGTACTGATTATGGGTGCCGAAGACAGCAATGGGCATATTGTTCTTTTAGAGCCGGATGACAGCATAAAGAATGGTGCAAAAGTCAATTAAGCATTTTGTTAAAATATTAATATATTTGTAATATACAAATATGGAATTTGGTGAATTATTAAAGCAATTCTTGATTGATCTTCAGTCTCTGTTTAGATCTCACACAAAAGATTTGAAGATTACCATGCCACAGGTCATGCTGGTGTCTTCCATTCCAACAGATGGCATTGATATGACTTCATTGGCCCAACAAATCGGTGTTGATAACAGTACGATGACGCGCCTAATTAGTGTGCTGATAAAAGATGGTATTGTGGTAAAAAAGAAAAACCCTAAAGATGGCCGCTCTATGTTGGTGCTGTTAACAAAGAGGGGTGAATCTCTCCAATCTAAATTAGAAGTGGAAATTGATAAGTTTGGGTCAGATCTTTTCCGAAAGGTACCCATGGAAGATCAAGAAGAGGTTAAAGAGATCCTTTCCAATTTTCATTGGATAGTATCAAAATACCGACTGAACGAATAAGATTGTATAATACAAATATATATTTTGATATAATCAGTTGGTATGATACCAATAAAAGAAATTTGCCCTGGCGCGAAACAAACGATCCTTACAAAATATGGCTATCGGAGGTCATGCTCCAACAAACGCAGGTAAAAACAGTTATACCCTATTATTATAAATGGATAAAACAATATCCTACAATAGAGTCTGTGGCGCATGCACATATTGATAATCTTTTAAAAACATGGGAAGGGCTTGGTTATTATTCGCGGTGCCGGAATTTTCATGAAGCAGCCAAAATAGTGAATAATGATTATGGTGGTATGATTCCATCTGATAAGAAATCATTCCAATCATTGCCTGGCGTGGGGGATTATATGGTAGGCGCCGTACTGTCTATTGCTTTTGATCGACCCTATTGTGCAATTGATGGAAATCATCGAAGAATATTATATCGCCTTCTTGGATTAAAGAAGCGGTCAAAACAGAATGAAAGTCGAATTGCGAATCTTCTCAAAGCCCAAATAGAAATAGGTTGTCCCGGGGACATCAACCAAGCATTAATGGATATTGGCAGTGAGATATGCAAACCTAAAACAGCCAGTTGCAATCGATGTCCTTTGAAAAATTCATGTAGGGCAGCAAAGATGGTTGACCCCCTTTCCTATCCCGCTCCAAAAATAAAAAAGGTAATTCCAACTAAAGAAATGGCCGCTGTTCTGATTACAAAAAATGATAATATTTATATATCGAAACGGTCAAATAATGGTTTATTGGGGGGATTATGGGAGCTTCCAAATGTACAATTGAATTCAAATTCAGGCGATCATATTGAAATTAAGAAAAAGGTTCATAAAACATATGGCCAACATATTAGTGTCGGAAAAAATCTTGGTAAAATAACCCATGCTTTTTCCCATTTTAAAATGAACATCACCCTCTTTGGATGTGTTATGGCGCACAGCGAGCAGGATAATCCTAATGGGAAATGGATTCCATATTCCGCATTAACCGATTATGCATTTTCTAAGGCAAATCATAAATTATTTAAGTTAATAGATAAAGAAAATGTTTAGAGCAATTATATCATTAATCCTTTGGCCATTGTGGGCAACAATGTTTACCTTGGGAGCAATCATATATTCTACTGCTATTATATTTTTTCCTTCTTCTAAACTGCATCCGCTTGCAAGAGTATTGGCTGTATTGTTCATGTTATTTGCGGGACAGTGGTTTCGAGTAAAAGGGCAAGCGCCTGATCCAAATAAAGGTCCGTATTTATATTTAATTAACCATGAATCTCTTTTTGATGGATTCATGCTGTTAGCAGCGGTAAAACATTACTTTACCGGCGTAGGTGCTTATGAACAGTTTTCCTACCCTGTATGGGGATTTCTTGTCAAAAAGTATGGTGTTATCCCAATAGTTCGTCAAAAACTGGATAATGCAATAACAAGCTTAGAAAAAGCAGAAGATGCGGTAAAAAAAGGCATCTCTCTCATGATTGCACCAGAGGGAACGCGGACATTGACTGGCAGATTAAATGTTTTTAAAAAGGGGCCATTTCATGTGGCCTTGAATACGAATATTACGATCGTACCTGTTGGACTGGTTGGGGCCTATGATGCAAAGAATAAAAATGATTGGCGCATCAGACCGGGCGTGTTGACAACGGTGTTTGGCGATCCAATTCCATATGATGAATATAAAGATCTTTCCCTAGATGAGCTTCGGAATATGGTAAGAGTGAAAATTGCAAATCTTATTGGGGTAGAACCATAAATGTTAGAATCAATCACCTATTATACAACATTGCGTATGCTGCATTTGATGGGGATGGCTGCATGGTTTGGCACTGCTTTAACCGTATCCATTATTTGGTCAAAACAGCAGACTGAAGATAAAGAACTTCTCTTGGATTTAATTACAAAAGTGGAAATGCCTGCTTCCTTCTTTATGCCATTAACCGGAGTTCTGATGATGATAGATCAAACCCATTGGCTCTTGGTAGGTTGGCTTCATATTAAGGTTTTAATTGGACTTAGCGCAGTTGCATTTAGCCATATGTCCAGAGCGAAGCTTATTCACAGCGATATGAATGATAGTGAAATAAAAGCAAAGTTTAGCTTCAATCGGAACTTATGTTTGTTGATGTTAACCTTAGTAGGCATAATTGTAGGATACAATTAATATGGGCTGTCCACATGAATATGCATCTATTTCATGGATCTCAATGGATGAAACTTCCCAATTCATTAATCCATTTTTAAAACAAAGTGGTGATGGTGGCCAAGTCCAAATCGTATCGTTTTTTGCAGAATGGTGCCCAAACTGTGTATATGAAGCTTCAGCAGTACAATACCTATATAATGAATACCATTCACATGGACTCGAAATGACATTGGTCATGGATTATTCACCTAAAAATAATTCAAACCATTTCGTTCAAATTCATGGTATTAGTATTCCGGTTCAATATGGCGAATTGGATGAAAAAGATGAAGCAAAACGCAGTGAGACAAGCTTATATAAATTCAGAAAATCTATGGGAGATCAAAGGGGATGGGGTGTGCCTACCCATTTAATTGTAGAAAAGGAAGGAAATATAATGGGTGTAGTTTTGGGTGAAATTATTCAAGATGAAATCAGATCCTATTTAAACACAAAACTTACGATTTAGTAATGCCCGCATCCTGAAGTGCATTATTCCATTTCTTTAATTTATCAGTTTTTATTGATTCAGCCATATTAGGACTAAAATGATGTTCGCCTTTTAAGTCCACGTCAGGCCATTCACCAGTATGATCTTTTATTAATAAGGCATGAACACCCAAGGCCGTTCGATCTTTCATAGCCCCGTGGATAACAGATACGCCTGTCAGATTTGAGATGAATTGCAGCAAGGGCGCCCTACCCCCACCTCCACTGGCAAAAATCTGGGTGGGTAAATTGACTAAATGAGACATGGCCAATTTGAGTATATCATAAGTCAAAAATCCAATGGATTCCATGGCAGATCTAATAATTTCATTGGGGGAATCAGTCTCGTAGCCCGTTGATATGGGATCGTAATTATCCACCCAATAAGGGGCAGCTAACCCACCAGCAGGGATATAAACACCATTGGTTTCGGTTTTAGCACATCGATCATGCCAAAGCATTTTATCATGTGGAATATTTAATTCATTTTCTAAATGATAGAATATGGAATTACATGCATTGATGGTTCCCTCAAGTAAATAGTATCTTTTTTTATCATCTGAATACAGGACACTGCTTATCAAGCCATTCACGTGAGCAGGCGTTTCTCCTGCATTAATTTGAATGGATCCAGACGTACCAAAATTCATGGCGATGGCATTTTGTTTATATCCACCCTGCCCCAAAAGGGCCGTTTGCTGATCGCCGATTACCACTCGCAATGGAAATTCGCAATTACCTGATTTTATTAATCCAAACTGGTGTACAGAGGGAACCAATTCAGGCAAGACTTGCTTCGGGACATTAAATAACGCCAATAGATCATCATCCCAAGTTGCAAGATCCAAATCCATTAATGTAAATCTAGATGCAATCGATTCATCTACGGATGGGTGGCCTGTAAGGTAGTGGACTAAATAGGCGCTTATCGTCCCATAAAAAACAGTGCCCCTTTTTATATATTCAGCCAGATTGGTGTTTTGGCGAACCATATGTGCAAATTTGGGTCCGCCAAAATGAGCGTTAAGTGGAGCTCCGGTTTTATGAAATATAAAATCTGCTTCTTGAGACAATTCATCAACAATATCTGTAGCACGTCCATCTTGCCAACTAAGGGCTGGTGTTAAAGGTTTTAAAGTTTGTTTATCCCAAAATATAAATGTGGACCGCTGCAGGGCCATACCAGCTGAAATTATTATTCCATTGAGTTCGGCAGCGCGACGGCATGCTGTTTGAATTAGGGATTGACATGCTTCTGCGATTTCGGACGCATCTGCCTCTACATGTCCTATTTTAGGCTTGGTTAAAGAATGTTTTGTGCGGGCCTTAAAGACGACCCTATTACTGAGATTAAATAGAAAAACTTTGGTGGAGGAAGTCCCCTGATCGATGACCAGAGTAAATTGCTTTTGGGCCGCTGTCAAATCAGCCCGTTAGGGCAACGTCGTAAATTTCTTCAAATTCTTCTGTTTTGATCATTCGAATTGCATCCCATGTGAGTTTTGTGCATGCTTTTGCACAAATTTGGCATCCGATACATTCATCATGTCTCACTTGAACAGGCGGAATGGGGATGCCGTATTTTTCAGCAGGGACAGGTTCGATGCAATCCACTGGGCAAAATGGTATACAGACTTGGCACCCGGTGCAGTTGTCCTCATCAACAACAGCAATTAGTTTCGGTTTCTTCTTCTTAAAGTTTACCTTTTCTGCTGGATCAGGTACAGTTTTGTAGTGGTCGTATTTATAATTGTTTGCCATTTTTTCCGATCTATATTAAGCATGGAAGTTAAAAGGAATTCTTTTTTATCAGCAAAAGGCTTTTTGCCTAATCGTAAAAGTGGTTTAATTTTAGCAACGCATTGAAAACATAATTAGGAGAAATAAATGACTTACATTATCGCAGAACCTTGTGTCGGCACCTGCGACACGGCTTGCGTAGAGGTTTGTCCTGTTGATTGTATCCATCCCACAAAGGATGAATGGGGTGAAAAAGGATGGGATGAAAGCAATTTGGATGACAAATTGTTATACATCGATCCTGAAGAATGTATTGACTGTGGTGCTTGTGAACCTGAGTGTCCGGTTGAAGCCATCTTTGAGGAAAGTGAAGTTCCCGAAGAATGGAATAAATACATTAAAATCAATTATGATTACTATGGCCGGGAATATTCTGGTTAAAGGAGATTAAACAACCATTTAATAAAACGGCTGTTGTGTCTTCAACGGCCGTTTTTTTGTATATCTATGGATAAAAAAAACATATTAGAAATACTTAAAACAATTACCTATCCGGGTTTTAGTCGCGACATCGTTTCCTTTGGAATGGTGGAGGACGTAAATGTGAATGGTGATTCTGTTTCAGTAAAATTGAAAATCACAACCCAGCAGGAAGAAAAAAAATCTGCGGTTATACAAGAAGTAGAACAGGCTCTTAAAGGCACAAAAGCATTTAAGGATGTTCAAGTATCCGTTGTAGAAGGTGCACCGCCTTCAGCAAGCGGTCCAGCGCCCCAAAGCGCTCAAACCCAACCAGCATCACCCCTTGATGGTATTAAGCATGTGATTGCAGTTGCCAGTGGAAAAGGAGGCGTGGGCAAATCGACTGTTGCAGCCAATTTGGCCCTATCCTTGAGAGATGCAGGGCATAAAGTCGGGTTGCTTGATTTAGATATTTATGGCCCTTCTTTGCCTATTATTTTAGGTATCAACGACCAGCCTGATTTGACTCAAGATCGAAAACTAATTCCTCTAGACCATATGGATATGAAAATCATGAGTTTTGGTTTTATCAGCGGAAACCAAACACCGGTTATTTGGAGAGGTCCATTGGTTGCACGTATGACAGAACAGTTTTTCCGCGATGTGGTCTGGGGAGAGCTGGATTACTTAATTTTAGACTTGCCCCCAGGAACCGGTGATGTTCAATTGACATTAACTCAAAAATTAAAAATAGATGGAGCAGTTATTGTAACCACACCGCAAGATATTGCCTTGGCCGATGTGCGAAAAGGTGCCGATATGTTTAAGAAAGTCCATACACCGGTTCTGGGCGTTATTGAAAATATGTCCGGATTATTTTTAGAAGGTGAAGTGACAAATGGAAAGGGTGTCTCGATTGAAGGTCAGCCCGTAGATGTAGGGGAAGATGGCCGGTTTGCCATTCGAATTGATCTATTTAAAAAAGGCGGGGGCAAATCAGAAAGCGAACGACTGGACGTGCCACTTTTAGGAGAAATTCCCATTTCACAAGATATCATGGAAGCCACGGATGCGGGCAAACCTATTTCTGCGTTTAATCCAGACGCCCATGTAACTAAAATTTATAAAAGCATTGCTGAAAAGGTCATCGATACCCTGAACTAATGTTTAATTATTTTACGGATACCATTGTACTTATATTTTTAGGATATGCAATGGTATATCCTTTGTTTCTTTGGATTGCGCCCTTAGAAAACATTGATAGAGGTTTTTACCGATTTAACCTGGGAATGTGTTGTGTGGTAGGTGCTTTGGGTGTTGCAGGATATCATCTTCTTTCGCCTGACCGCATCACTGAATATTATGTGTGGGTATGGCTTGCTTCCCTTCTCATTGTTACAGCCTTGAACTGGAATGCGGACCGTATTAATAACGTTATCATTTCAAGTATTTCTCTTTTTGGATGTACCACCATGATTGGTATTGTTTTTGATATTGCACCGGAATTGAATCAAAGCGGCGTTCTTTTTTCTTCGCTGATAGGATCAATGATTACAGCCGGTGTGTTTTTCGCCATGATTCTAGGTCATTGGTATTTGAATGTGGTAGCACTACCCATACGATTATTAAAAAAAGCGACATTGGTCCTTTGGATCCTTCTGGGTATTAGAACCATTTGGGACATCATCTATATGAAAGTGGACTATGTGATCGATCATTTTGGAATCGAGCATAGTCTCTGGGCATTTATGCTTCAATTTGAAGGGTTCTTGTTGGCCGTAGCTTTTTTTATGGGAAACCTTGTGCCCATCGTCTTGAATTATTTTATCTGGCGAACGCTGAAACTGCAGGCCACACAAAGTGCCACAGGTCTTTTATACGTATCAGTAGTATCCATATTATTCGGAGAACTTTTATTTAAATATTATTTGCTTCAATTCGGATTTTTATTGTGAGCTTAATAGAATGCGAAGTCTGTAAAAAGACCCAATCTTTTTCTGAATCCAACAATTGTGCTGAATGCAAGTCACCTCAATTATTTACCAATCCATTAGATTTTACCGAATGTCCTGTATGCGGGTGTAAACATCTTTATAGAAAAAAAGATTTTAATCAGGCCATCGGATGTATCATTATCCTGATTGGCGCAGTTTTAGTCCCCTGGACATACGGACTTAGTTTGCTTGTATTATCTTTGGTTGATTATCTTTTATATCGACGAATAAAAGACTCTGCTGAGTGTTATAAATGCAAATCTGAGTTTAAGGATACGGACATACCCGATCATCTTAAACCTTTCGATCATCATATTGCCGAATTGTACGAATCACCCAATTAGACTATAGTGATTATTCATTGATTGCGCCCGTCTGAAAGGGTAATTTCGCCCGTTATTTTTCAGTCGCAAATTTGCGAAATCCGATTTATGCCTAAATCACTAAGAAAACAAATATTAAAACAAGGCGATTTACCGACCCATGTTGCCATCATTATGGATGGGAATGGCCGTTGGGCCAAATCTCGAAATTTACCCCGGGTTTCCGGGCATAAAGAGGGAATCAACTCTGTTCGGGAAATAGTCCGCGTTTGCGGAGAAATTGGTGTATCCTATTTAACCCTGTACACATTCTCCAGTGAAAATTGGTCTCGCCCTAAAAAGGAAATTTCTGCAATTATGAAACTGTTGGTGGGTACCATCCGGAAAGAAATCAATAATTTGCATAAGAACAATGTTCGGTTATCCACGATCGGAAATTTGGAGGCTCTACCAGTTGAATCTCAAAATGGGATGAAAGAGGGTATGGAGAAAACAAAAAATAATACAGGACTTAATTTGATTTTAGCCCTAAGCTATGGAAGTCGTCAGGAACTATTAATGGCTGTTCAGCGTATTGCAGATAAAGTTCAATTAGGGCAATTGAATTCAGAACAAATTTCAGAGGAAGATATCTCTCGCGCATTATATACATCAAATGTCCCGGATCCAGATTTACTAATCCGTACAGGGGGCGAACATCGAATCAGTAATTTTTTGTTATGGCAATCTGCTTATACAGAATTGTTTCTTACAGATATTTATTGGCCGGACTTTAGAGAAGAATCTATATTGAAAGCCATTATTGAATATCAAGCACGTCAAAGACGTTTTGGTATGACAGGAGAGCAAGTTTCTGCATGAGAAAGTTTATTTTATTTTTATTTGTTACAATAGCCGTTTCACAGGCGCCTCAATCCTTTAAGCTGAAGGATATCAATGTTGAAGGGAATATGGCCACCAGTGAAAACATGGTGTTATATACTGCAGGGCTTCAAGCTGGGCAGGATGTATCTCAAGAAGATTTTCGCCGAGCAGTAAAACGATTATGGGAATTGGGTGTTTTCAGTAATATCCAAATTCATTTTGATGGGGAAACACCCGATGGTATTCTCATTACCATTGAGCTAGAAGAATCTCCTGTTTTAGGCTCGGTCAAGTTCCAGGGCAATAAAAAGCTGAAGGATAAAAAGTTCAGTGAAGAACTATCTTATCAGCGCGGAATGCGTCTTAAGCCAAACTTTATTACCAAATCCATTAATACGATGAAACAAATGTATATGGAAGACGGCTATTTCTTGGCAACCATAAAGGCTGAAACGGAGACTGTCGGCAAAGGGGATGATCAGAAACAAAATATCACGTTTAAGATTAGAGAAGGCAAAAAGGTAAAGATAAAAGATATCATCATCGATGGTCGTGATAAACAATTTGGATGGGTGGCAACCAAAAAATGGATTCCTTTACCAAAATTCCTTCGCGAAAAAATGACATTAGCCACCTTAAGATGGCAAATGAAGGAAACAAAAATTCGGAGCTGGTGGCGATTGTGGGCACCGGCCTACGATAATAAAAAATTCTTGGAAGACTTGGATTTATTAACCACATTTTATCGCGATGAAGGCTACCGTGATTTTACTATTTTATCAGATTCAGTTTATTATGAACCAAAAAAACGTGGTTTGGTTGTACGCCTAAATGTGGATGAAGGGGAAAAATATAAGTACCGAAATTTCACATGGGAAGGAAACACGCTTTACGAAACTGAGATCCTGAACAAAGCTTTAAACTTATCATCCGGCGATGCCTTCAGTCAGTCCGGATTTGATAAAGCTGTTTTTGAAGAAGTACAAAGTCTTTACATGGATCGGGGATATTTATACAGCAATATTGAGCCCTTTTTTACACCTGTGGGTGAAGATTCCATAGATGTTCACTTTTCTATCACAGAAAACAATCAAGTCTATATTCGAAATATCAATATTTATGGAAATGAAAAAACACGTGAAAATGTAATCCGCCGGGAATTGGATGTATTTCCTGGGGACTTATTCAGACGTACGCTGCTGCAGAGAAGCATGCGAAAACTGCATGTGTTGAATTATTTTGACCCAACATCATTAAGCCCCAATGTCGTTCCTGTGGATGAAGATGAGGTTGATTTGGATATTACCCTAGAAGAAAAGTCTTCCGATAAAGCCAGCGCTAATGTAGGATTTACAGGTATTTACGGCATGACGGGCGGCGGCAATATTGAATTCAACAATTTTTTAGGCAAAGGCCAAGTCCTGTCTTTTGGCTTTGATATCGGCACACAAATGTCCGTGTATAATGCGTACGGCACACCGGCAAAATATGAAAGTTTCCATGTTCGGTTCATGGATCCCATGTTTAAAGATACGCCGAATAGAATCGGGTTTTCACTGGGATATCAATTTAGAGGCCAAGGAAATTCTTACTATTTTTATCCATTTGATCAGCGTACGCGCTATGGATCTCTCCAATGGGGACGCCGATTGAAATGGCCGGATGACTATTTCAGAGCATTTTGGGAAATCACAGTTCGGCAAACAGAATACATGGGTGATGAAGATGTGTTGGAAGACTATATCGGTTCATTTAGAAAATCCACAGGGATAAATCTTACACAATCTATTAGTCGCGATAGCCGTGACCGGGCCGAATTTCCGACGCAAGGGTCGACGGCATCCATTGTTTCAACATTTTCTGGTGGTTCATTAGGCGGAGATGAACATTATCATAAACATGTATTATCACTAGACTGGTATACGCCAACATTTTGGAAATTTGTACTGACAAGCTCATTAAAAATGGGTATGATTCGGAAGTTAGATGTAGGGCAAGAATTTACTTATATTCCGCCTTACGAACGGTTCATTATGGGTGGTAATGGTATTCCTTACGGCACCATGTTAAGAGGTTACCCAGATAATTCAATTGGACCGCTTACGGCCCAAGGCCGCGGAATTGGCGGAAATACGGTTGCAAAATATTCAACGGAATTCAGGTTCCCATTCTCAGAAAATCCCGTTGTTTATGCCATGTTATTCGCTGAGGCAGGTGGCGTTTGGAACGATACAAATTTAATGCAATCATTGGGATTCCCGAGAAGGGATCCGCTAGAACTAAAACGATCTGCCGGAATTGGTATTCGATTTTTTATGCCCATGATCGGACAACTTGGTTTCGATATGGGATATGGATTTGACGATATCTCCGGAGATGGAGAACCCCAAGGATGGGAATACACAATCATCTTTGGTAGATAATAATTAAATCAAGGAGGTCAATGTGATTAGGAAGACAATCACAACTGCAGGTATTGTGGCAATGATGCTGCCAGTAATGCTTGCTGCCCAAAACAAAATTGGGTTTGTACAATCAGACCGCATTCGTGCGGAGTATGAAGAATTCAAAGATGCGGAAGCCCAGCTTCAACTGGAATACCGCCAGGTTAATGCTCAGTATAACATGATGGTTATGGAACTGGATAGTATTAAAAAAGCTTTTGAGACCCAACGGCTCATGAGCAGTCCTGAATGGCGAAAAGAAAAAGAGAATGAAATTACTTCTCGGGAAGCAACCATTCAGCAATTTCAAGTGACCATGGTTGGTCCAGAAGGAGAACTATACAGACGCCAAGCCCAATTGGAGTTTGATATCTTGTCAAAGGTAAAGCGAGCTGTTGATAAAGTTGCTGCTGCAAAAAGTATCGACTTTATTCTCGATGGGTCCACGTCCCTTCTTTATGGAAACCCCACCCATGACTTGACTGATGACGTTTTATTTGAACTTAGAAAATATAACGTCTCAGATAAAAAAGACGCGGCACCCGAAACCGAAAAATAATCACGGTCTTTGACCACATTACAAGCACTGGCGGATCTCGTACACGGCACGGTCATGGGGGATGCTACCCTTCCTCTCCATGGCGTGTCGACAATCCATGATGGCAAGGATGGTACAATCACTTTTGTGGCCCATAAGAAATACCATCAATATATTTCATCCACGCCCGCTTCAGCCATTATTGTGTCTGATGGAGAATTACTTGATGGTAAGGATGGAATTGTTGTGGATAATCCTCAGGTAGCCATTGCCTCAGTCTTGGAACATTTTGCACCCAAATATCCTCTGAATAATGGTATCCATAAAACCGCAATTATCCACCCAAAAGCAGCCATAGGTACCCATGTATCGATCGGTCCTTTTTCTATTATAGAGGAAGGTGTTGTAATTGGAGATAATGTGTCTATCGGCGCAAACAATGTTATTGAGTCTGGAGCAACGATTGGAGATCATTCATCATTAAGTCATAACATTCATTTATATCATCAAACTCAAATTGGTGAAAATTGTATCATCCACTCCGGGGTGGTTATTGGAAGCGATGGGTATGGATTTGTAACCCATAATGACACCCATATAAAGTTGCCTCAAATTGGAAATGTTATTATTGGCAATAAGGTAGAAATAGGTGCAAATTGTACGATAGACCGAGGAACAATTGGCGACACAACCATCGGTGATTATTGCAAATTTGACAATGGTGTGCAAATCGCCCATAATGTTTCTATCGGCAGGGGATGTTTATTGACAGCACACGTGACAATTGCAGGAAGTACAAAAGTAGGTGAATTTTGTATTTTTGGTGGGCAAGCAGGGGCAATCGACCATGTAACTATTGGTGATCGGGCTATCTTTGCTTGCTATACGGCAGTGATGAAAAACTTGCCTGGAGGCAAAGTTTATTCAGGGGCGCCTGCCAGAGAAATCAGTGAAAAAAATCGTCGCGATGCAGTTTACCTTGAGGTAAAACAGCTAAAAAAACGGTTAAAACAATTAGAAGAAAAAGTATTGAATTGACTCGATTATGAGCTACATAAAATTTCAACGTACAATTGGTAGTCAAACATCTTGTATCGGTGTTGGTCTCCACACCGGTGTAGAATCAAAAATTACATTTAAGCCGGCACCAGAAAATTTTGGCATACGGTTTAAACGTATGGATGTTGAAGGATGTCCAGAAATCCGTGCAGATATTGACCATGTAGTGGATATCTCCCGTGGGACGACTATTGAAGAGAACGGTGTCCGTATTCATACGGTTGAGCACGCATTGGCCGCTTGTGTGGGAATCGGACTTGACAATGTTTTAATCGAATTAACTGATAAAGAGCCACCAGTGATGGATGGCAGCTCAATAGATTTTGTAGAAGCGCTTCTGAAGGCGGGCATTGTTAAACAAGAATCCCCAAGAAATTATTTACACATTGATGAAGCTGTAGGCTACACAGATTCGGAACGTGGCGTCGATATTCATATCATGCCTTCTGACCAATTTAGAATCACATTCATGATTGATTATAAATTTAGGACATTGGGTACACAGTTCACCACATTGGATGAGGTTGAAAAGAACTTTGCAAAAGATATTGCTCCTGCACGCACATTTTGTTTTTTAAGTGAAGTGAAAACATTAAAGGAGAATGGTCTTATTAAAGGTGGGAATCTGGATAATGCAGTTGTGATTGTGGATAAAGAAATTGATCAGTCAGAGGCAGATAACATAAAAGACTTATTTGGTATTAAGCGAAAAATCAGTTTAGGTGCAAATGGGACTTTGAACGGCAAAGAGCTCCGTTATGATAATGAACCTGTTCGCCATAAAGCGTTGGATCTTATTGGCGATTTGGCTCTATTGGGGATGCCCCTGCAAGGGCATGTTATTGCGTCAAAAAGTGGACATGCAGCCAATGTGGAATTGGTAAAGCGTATCAAAAAAGTTTACGAGAAGAAAATTCTCCAGCAAAAATTTCAGCGCAATCCGAATAGTGATTACATGTTTGACATTTATTCTATTCTAAACCTTCTTCCACATCGTTATCCATTTGTACTGGTGGATCGAATTGTTGACATTACCCCCGGCGAAAAATTAACAGCAATTAAAAATGTGACAATTAATGAACCATTTTTTCAGGGGCATTTTGCAAATCAACCCGTAATGCCAGGTGTATTGGTTCTTGAATCTATGGCGCAAGCAGGGGCTTTTTTGGTATTGAATAACCTTGATGATCCCATGAAAAAGAATATGTTCTTTTCTGCGCTATCTGATTCAAAATTTAGACATCCAATCATACCCGGGGATCAGCTTCGCCTTGAAATGTCCCTTGCCAAATTCAAGCTGGGAACAGCACTCCTAGTTGGAAAAGGATATGTAGGCGATAAACTTGTCGCCGAAGGCAAATTAAAAGCAACCGTGGTGGACCGGGCAGGAGCCTGATCCAATCTCAATTCACCCCACAGCATTAATCTCTCCTCAGGCCAAATTGGGCCAAAATGTATCTGTCGGCCCATATACCATCATCGAAGATGGGGTGACGATTGGTGATGGTACATCTATTGGAAATCATAATACCATTTGCAGGGGGACGACCATTGGTGCCAATTGTACCATTTTTCATAACACCTCTCTGGGTGAAGCACCTCAAGATTTAAAATATGGAGGAGAAGAAACACTTACATTTATTGGCGATAATGTTTTAATTCGTGAGTCAGTAACCATCAATAGGGGCACTGTTGCCTATGGCAAAACTGTGGTGGGGAATAATGTGCTTCTCATGGCCTGCGCCCATGTGGCGCATGATTGTACTGTGGGTGACAACACGATTATGGCCAATTTGGCCACCTTGGGTGGGCATGTTGAATTGGGTGAATGGGTAAACCTAGGGGGCGCTGTTATGGTACATCAGTTTACAAAAATCGGATCCCATTCATTTATTGGCGGGGGATTTCGCGCTGTTCAAGACGTGCCACCGTTTATTATTGCTGCAGGCGAACCGATTCGTTTTGGTGGTATTAATAAAATTGGATTAGAGCGTAGAGGATTTTCAGATGAGGCCAGAGCAGAAATTAAAAAGGCATACCGAACTTATTTTTTATCCAAACTAACCCGGACGGATGCTTTAAAAAAAATCAAATCTGAAATGTCAGGATCAGATCACATTAATACGATTGTTGATTTTATAGAATCCAGTGAGCGCGGTATTATTTAATACCATTTTTTCGGGGAGTTATTGATGCGGCGCATTGTTATTTTATGTTTAGTTACACAAACCTTTGGGCAGTGGTCATCATTTTCACTGTCCGGGTTAAAACTTGGTGACAAAAAATCCGAACAATTATACCGCTATGGCGGCCTGACCACAGCCCACCAATCCACAATAGAAATTCCCAATGAGAGACGAATTGCTTTAGGCGCTACTATGAATAAAGGATTTTCTAATTCAGGTATGATTCCAATTATTCATGGAGAAATTAAAGTGTCATGGAATTTATCCCTTCGAGGAAGGGTAGCAAGTTATGGTGCCAGTGAAGGTGTTGTACAGTTGTATGGATGGGGGATGTCTCTTACACCGGGGAAGGAGGATGAACCATCTAAATGGATAGTGCTTTTAGATGCTGGCCGATTGAACGCTCACGACCAATTATATTTAACGGGGCTTCAATTTATGGGTAAGCGAATTGTGGAATGGAAAGGTATCCCCATCCAAATTGGATTGGGATTGAATAAAGTTGATGTTAATCCATTTGGGATTGCAGGAGAGGACTCTCCATCCAAAGTAAAATTGCAAACCAATTTTTTAAATGTGGGAACATCCTTTAATTTATTTGGGTTGAAGGCAATTCCTGAATTATGTATTGGGGCAAATTATAATTTGATATCCATAAGCATTATGGACACATTTTAATTATGAAGAAAATATCCATTCTAGGTTCTACTGGATCAATCGGTGTGAATGCACTGAATGTAATTGACAATTTGAATGACGCATTTGATGTGGCCGTGCTTAGTGCAAACAAAAATGGTCATCTTTTGGTTGAGCAGGCGAAGAAGTATCGTCCCGATGCTGTGGCAGTTATTGATAATGAAGCAGCGGATTTTGTTCGATCCGAATTAAAGCACAATAAGATCACAGTCTTTCAAGGCCGTGAAGGATTATTAGAATTAGCCAGTCGCAATGATGTTGATATTATGCTAAATGGGTTGGTAGGCTCCTCTGGTATGGCGCCCACAATTAATGCGGTGCAGGCAGGTGTGGATGTGGCGTTGAGCAACAAAGAGAGCTTGGTCATGGCCGGAGATATTATCGAACAGGAGAAAGAAATTTCTGGTTCAAGAATCTTACCAGTGGATAGCGAACATTCTGCCATTTGGCAATGCCTAGTCGGTGAAAATATGGATGAGGTTGATCGAATCATTCTTACAGGAAGCGGTGGTCCATTTCGTACTCGGGATATTGATACATTTAATCAAATCATCCCTGCCCATGCATTAAAACACCCCAATTGGGATATGGGTCGCAAGATTACCATTGATTCAGCCACAATGATGAATAAGGGGCTTGAAGTTATCGAAACCCGTTGGCTATTTGGGGTGGATGCTGATAATATTCAGATTGTTGTGCATCCCCAATCCATTATTCATTCTATGGTAGAATTCAAGGATAAATCAGTAAAAGCCCAAATGGGTGTCCCGGATATGAAAATACCGATTCAATATGCATTGACCTATCCACAGCATGCACCTGCCAGTTGGGATGCATTAAATTTAGTGGATGTGGGAATGCTCACATTTGAATCTCCGGATATGAATCGATTTCCTTGTATAGAACTGGCTTATGAAGCGTTGAAGAAAAAAGGTACGATGACGGCCGTATTAAATGTGGCCAATGAGCAGGCTGTGTACCGATTTCTAAAAGAAGAGATCGGGTTTATGGATATTCCAGCGATTATAGAAAAAGCCTGCGCACAGCATGATTGGGTTTCGCACCCTACATTAACAGATCTTTTTGAACTGGAGGCATGGGCAACACGATTTGTACATGCCTATCCAATTAAATAATAATAAATGATATAATATGACTACATTAATTGCAACCATCATCCTTTTGGGTGTATTGATATTTATTCATGAATTGGGCCATTATTTGGCCGCCAGATCCATTGGAGTAAGAGTAGAACGTTTTTCTGTTGGTTATCCCCCGAGGCTCATGACTTTTACATCTATTCCTGACGGATGGGAATTCCGGTTTTATTTCTATCGTAGAAATGAAGAAGGCAAAATTGAATGGGCCCCTTTTTATTCTAAAACCATTTCGCTATCGGGCAGAAAAGGGACAGGCACTGAATACTGTTTTGCCGTAATTCCATTTGGGGGATATGTAAAAGTTGCCGGTGTAATCGATGAAAGTATGGATACAAATATTGATCATAAACCCGACGAACTGATGAGCAAATCTAAATGGAAGCAAATCTGGTTTATGAGTGCCGGCGTCATCATGAATACCATATTGGCATTTATAATATTTACAGGACTTTCCAACCATACGGGCAAACCGGTTATATCTAAGGAGCCGGTTATTAATGAGCTTTTACCGGGACTGCCAGCAGAAATGGCGGGATTAAAAACAGGCGATGTCATTACTGCCATTGAAGGGGAAAGAATTAAGGAGTGGGATGACCTAACATCAGAAATTCATAAAAGACCCAATCAGCAAATTAGCCTTTCATATTCGAGAAATGGAGAAACTGGTACTGTGAAATTAGAAACCAGTTTTCAACTTAATCCTACAACTGGGGATACAGTGGGTGTGATTGGTGTATATCCCAACTATGAATATGAACCGGTATCATTTTTTGAGAGTATGAAAATGGGTGCCAATGCCACCGCTAGAGGATTTGGAATGATTATTCTTTCTGTTCGGATGCTTACTTCTGGACAGGCATCAATCAAGGAGTTAGGCGGACCAATCCTGATTGCCCAATTGGCGGGTGAAACGGCGAAAGCAGGTTGGATACCCTTTTTATCGCTAATGGCTTTAATCAGCTGTAACCTTGCATTCTTAAATGTATTACCCATCCCTGGATTGGATGGCGGTCATATATTTATTACAGTTATTGAAGGAATAATCCGGCGACCTCTTACAATAAGAATGCGGATGGCAATTCAGCAAATTGGCATGGTGTTGCTGCTTATGCTCATGATTACCGTTATCGTAAATGATGTAGGGAGATTGTTCGGAAATTAAAAATATTGCATGAATGGGGCATACCTTACCCCAGCGAGTACTAACTAACTTTTTTCAATAATAAGGTCATGGATCCAAATTTCATTTTAATTTGGATTTTCACCGGTAAACGGCGCTCATCATCACTGATCCATATTTGCATATCACCTTGGTTTTTAAATAAGTTTTTTCCTTCTCGAAAAGGTCGAACCACCTTACACAACATGGTACCCAGTGGTGTTCTAACGGTTTCTTTCCCTGTCATTTGCATATTATAGTGAACGATTCGCCTGCCTTCATACGAAGAAAATGACATAACTTTATTTTCAATAAGAGGAATGGTTCTTAAATAATAAAACATTGAAAAAGAATCTCTGGCCTTGAAATCAATTTCAACTTCTTTAGTTTCTGTTTTTGCAATGGATTGATCATAATCAAATTTCACATCAATTTTCTTATGATAAGATCCCTCATTAATGTCTTTTTTCAATCGATGGGTAAACAACTCACTTTTATCCATCCATATATCAATCCGGTCTCGGATTTTGAACAGTTGATCGGCCAATCCACGCGTGCGTGCTGAAAAATAAACATGGTATGCTTCGATATTATTTATGGATTCAATTGCAGTTACATTTAATTCTGCAACACCAACGGGCACCATATTGAATTCGGCAGAATATTTTAATGATTCGCCAACTTTAAAGGGGACATCTTCTGCCATGGTTAGAGAAAAAAGCAGAATGATTGTATTAATAATTTTCACTGTCGAATGACCTTTAATTTTGATTTTTCAAGTTTATAAATTGTTGAGCCAGTAGATTCGGGCAGTTCACCATCATCAATTAATAAATCAAATGCTTCTCCAAATTCATCTACAATTTCATTGGGGTTATTCAATGCCGGTTTCCCATGTTGGTTTACAGATGTGGTGGTAATAGGGAATCCCAATTTATCACATAAATCCGGTCCAAAAGAATGGGCAGGAATTCGGATGCCCAGCGTACCATCTCCCCCCATTATGCTGGGGTGAACAATACCTTCTCTTACGGGAAGAATAATAGTGGTGGACCCCCGTAAAAATTTTTTGACCATTTCCCAATCTTCATATGAAATGTCCGTCCATGACAATACCGTACTGGCATTGGGTGCAATTACACTCATGGGTGATACTCGCCCTTTAATTTGGTTTAATCTGTCAATGGCAGATGCATTTCTTGCATCCACGCCAAAACCATAAAGTGTATCGGTGGGATATACAATAACACCCCCATATAAAATGGCATTGCCGGCCGCTTGGATGACATGATCTGATTGAGCAGATATTCGATTAGGTGATCCCTGATTCATGCGGGCAATTGGGTTTTCCATTTTTGATGAAACCAGAAAAAATGATCAGGATATTCTCTGACTTTTGCCTCAAGCAAGGTCGTATAGGATTGGGTGATAGATTCAATGGATGCTTCGCCATTGACTTCTACTTTAGAAAAAGAAATAGAAATAGAACCATCTGCTTCCCGATTGCACACCGAAAAGACCATTGGTGAACCAGTTCGCATGTGAAATATAGCCGTCCCTTTTGGTGTTGAAGCCGGATGTCCGAAGAATTTTACAAATACACCTTTCCGCTTTGCATCTTGATCACTGGCTAAAATCACCATTTTATTTTCTTCAAACAGTTTATATATATTATCGAGAGAGGATTTTCTATAAATCTGCTGCAATCCATAGGCTTCGCGCTTTTCTATAAAAAATCGATCTGCACCACGGTTTCCTTGCCGTTGGATGATTCCCCATAATGGATATCCATTATGGCCTAACCATGCGCCCCAAAGTTCCCATAGGCCAAAATGACCTGTGATAAGGATGACCCCTTTCCCTTCTTTTAAAGCATTGTCTAAAACATGTTGATTTTCAATATTAAAATTGAAGGATTGCATTGAGTGAGGTAGAGCCAATAATTCCGTAAAATTGGCGCAAACCGTTCGATAGGTAGATTTAAGAGTATTTGAAATCCATAAATCACTTTTTTCAGAAAAAGCCCGCTTAATATTATTGAATGCTTCTTGCCTTCGGATGGGAATACGATTATGAGCGAAGGCTCCCAATCGGTTGGCTAACCGCATCCGTTTGGAAAGGGATTTCCGGCTAAGGTGTCGCGCCAGCATATTTAAAAAGCGATAAGTGAATTTTTCCTTTACAGTCATCACACTAGAAATTACTCCTTTTTGCGTTACCATCATTGATTTTATCGAAGATAGCTGGTAAACTCAGGTGAATGAAGAAGCACATTTTAACCGCCCTTATTTTCCTTTTTAACTTTGGTGTGTCTCAGGTGATATACAAAGTACCCATTCATGACACCATCGATTTAGGATTACCACCATTTATAGAACGGAGTATTGAAATGGCCGAAGCAGACAGTGCAGAGGCCATTATTTTTGATATCGATACATTTGGCGGTCGACTGGATGCAGCCACTCAAATTAAAGATGCCATTTTAAGTGCCAATATCCCTACCGTTGCATTTATTAATCGAAGAGCCATTTCTGCAGGCGCCTTGATTTCTCTCTCTTGCGAAAAAATAGTTATGACAAGCGGCGGTACGATTGGTGCGGCCACTGCTGTAGATATTTCCGGGAAAAAAGGTACCGAAAAAGTTATCAGCTATATGCGGGAAGAAATGGCTGCCACCGCTGAAAGTCGGAATCGGAATGTGGATATTGCAAAAGGAATGGTGGACGAAGACCTTTCTTTTACACATTTATTCATTGACGGTGACTCGGTTGAAGTCAATGATTTGGAAGGCAGAAAAGAAGGGAAACTCATAACATTAACGACAGAATTGGCCATAAAATATCAAATGGCCGATGATGAACAGGAAACATTCGATGCCTTACTCGCATCCATGGATTTGCAGGATGCCACCATTAAAAACACCAAAGAGAACTGGTCCGAATCCATTGTTCGATTTTTAACGAATCCAGTCGTTGCGTCCCTACTCACTACATTTGGATTTTTGGGCATTTTGTTTGAGCTCCAAAGTCCGGGTTGGGGGATTCCCGGCTCAATCGGGTTGGTCTGCTTGGCTTTGTCATTGGGAGCATCATTTATAGCAAGACTCGCCACCATGACGGATGTACTAATCATTTTAGCGGGGATTGCCCTCATAATAGTAGAAATTGCAGTGATCCCTGGTTTTGGGATTGCAGGGATTGGGGGGATAGCTTTAATTCTTTGGGGTTTATATGCGCTTTTATTGCCCGATACGCCTGTTGGTCCAGAGATAGAAGCCATGGCTATGTGGGGATTTATCATCGGTATTATCGGCGGATTGATTGGGCTAGTCCTCTTATTTAAGCTTATGACCAAAACGGCCTTTTGGCAAAAGTTGACCGCTCCTGGTGTGGAGGGGGCTGAAGCAGGATATAGTTCATCCGTAGGATGGGAAACCCTAGTGGGATTAGAAGGGGAAACACTTTCAGACCTCCGTCCTTCAGGGTGGATAACAGTAGATGATCAACGCGTTTTTGTAGTGAGTGAAGGTGACTTCATCGAAAAAAATTGTAAAGTAAAAATCCTCTCGGTTGATGGGAATCGGGTGGTTGTAAAAAAACTTAACTCAAAGGAGTAAATCATGGATGTCATGGGAATAATCATGTTAGCATTGCTACTAATTTTTGTTTTTCTGTTATTTTATTTTGTCCCCATTGGGATGTGGATCCAAGGGATGGTCAGTCTAGGCTTTGGTCGGATTACCATTATTGATCTCATCCGGATGCGATTGCGAAAAATAGCACCGCGGCTTATCGTGGATGGGGTAATCAATACACACAAAGCTGGTTTGACCAATATAAAAACCGATATGTTAGAAACGCACTATCTCGCCGGGGGAAATGTACCGAATATAGTGATGGCCTTAATTGCTTCTGATAAAGCGAATATTCCATTGCCATTTGAAACGGCAACGGCGATTGATCTAGCAGGACGAGATGTGAAATCAGCTGTGGAAACAAGCGTTTATCCTAAAGTCATTGATGCACCCAGAGATGGGTATCTTTCGGCCGTGGCCAAAGATGGAATTGAACTGAAGGCCCGGGCCCGAGTGACGGTTCGAACCAATATCCCTGGGCTTGTCGGTGGCGCCACGGATGATACCATCATTGCCCGTGTGGGTGAAGGTATTGTGAGTGCAATTGGTTCATCCGGCAATTATGGCGGTGTGTTAGAAAATCCGGATAATATATCAAGAGCAGTATTAGAAAAGGGGTTAGATGCAGGAACGGCCTTTGAAATTTTATCCATTGATATCGCTGATTTGGATGTTGGTAAGAATGTGGGCGCTCAACTCCAGGCGGATCAAGCAGAGGCGGATCTTCGTGTAGCACAGGCACGGGCTGAAACACGGCGCGCCATGGCTGTGGCTGAAGAACAGGAAATGAAAGCCCGGACTCAGGAAATGCAGGCTAAAGTGGTTGAATCTGAATCCCAAGTGCCTCTGGCCATGGCTCAGGCATTTCGCGAAGGTAAACTGGGTGTTTTTGACTATGTGAATATGAGAAATATCCAAGCCGATACTGATATGCGTGAATCCATATCAGGTGGCTCAGAAAGTGAATCTGCATCTCCACCGGAGCGGGATAACGGCTAAATGGAAGGGATCGGCTACTGGATCTTTTTAGCGGCAATGTACCTGCTGTCGGCGTTATTCAAAAAACGTCAACAGCAGGCACCCGCTGAATCCGAATCTCCTTCTGAAAAGAAGTCAAACCCATTTGAGGCAGAATTTCTTCAAGATATGTTTGGCGATTTGAAGGAAATGGTTGGGATGGATGAGGAAAAAGAAGAAGATGAACTTGAAGACTATGAATATGTTGTTGAAGAAGAAGCACCTGAACCGGTTCAGGTGCCTGAAGAACATGACCATGTGGTCTTTGAAGATCTTTCATTACTGAAAACGGAGCCCACTCACAAAGAATATGGTTATAGGGCAAATCATGAAGAAATAAATAAAGGAATTAGCCCATTATTCACCCATATGGATGATCTAAAACGGGGGATTGTAATGAAAGAGGTATTAGATAAACCCCGGGCCTTAAGGCGAGGTATAAGATAAAGACAATTTGAATTGAGTAATTTTTCTACTCAAGTCAATTTTTCTATAAGGGATTCCACATTTTTGATGAGTTCGTCCTCTGTGCCATCATTATGAATGACAAAATCAGCTAAATTTACTTTTTCTTCTTCCGGCCATTGAAATTCGATTCGCTTAAGAATCTCATCTCTTGATAAGGTTTCTCGGCTAAGGGCCCTCTCCATACGATGCTTAAGCTGGGCCGTGACCACAATAATGTAATCCAAATGGGCATCATATCCCGATTCAAAGATCAATGCACCATCCACAATAAATAGGTCATGTTTGCCTTCTTGAAGTACACGATTGAATATTTTGTCAATTAAATCATATATATAGGGGTGGACTACAGAATTTAATCGGGTGAGGTGGTCTTCATCCTGAAAGGCCACACGGGCCAATTTTTGTTTATCCACCTTTCCAGTGCCATCAATGATATCAGTTCCAAATTCAGAAATAAGTTCATGCTGGACGGTTTCATTTGTATCGATCATATGTTTAGCCGCATCATCTGCACTCATTACAAATGCGCCCAAAGATTCAAAATGTTGGCTTGCAGTACTTTTGCCACTGCCAATACCGCCGGTGAGTCCTATTCTTAACATTTTATTTTAATACGCTTAAAATTCGTTCAGTAATTTCAGGAATATCTCCCAAACCATCCACTTCTTTAAGCAGATTTTTTTGTTCATAGTATTCCAAAAGCGGGGCGGTTTGGTTCCAATATACTTTTTGACGCTGGCGGATTACTTCTGGCGTATCATCACTTCGTCCAGATTCCAAACCCCGATTGATTAAACGCTGGACCAATTCGTCTTCATCTGCGGTGAGACTGATGGCCCCATCCAGACTGTGAGAAATATTATTCATAATGGAATCTAATCCTTCAGCTTGTGGAATGGTGCGTGGGAATCCATCCAACAAATATCCATTTTGGGCATCCTCTTTTTTTAATCGATTATCCATAATGCCGAGGAGCACTTCATCGGGGACCAATTCACCATTGTCTATATATGATTTAGCTTTTTGGCCGATTTCAGATTCGGCAGCCATTTCTGCCCGAAGAATATCACCAGTGGATAAATGAATGATGCTGAAATGCTCACAAACCCGTTTGGCTTGTGTGCCTTTTCCTACACCGGGAGGGCCTAAAAATATGAGACGCATAAACTTTCCAACTTTATGTGTTTAAATTAATATGCCGGCCACTGTGGCTGTGAGCCAGGATGCTAATGCACCCCCAATCATGGCTTTGGAGACCAGTGCGGCTAAATCTTTTTTTCTTTCTGGCGCCATGGCACCAATACCACCCAATTGGATTCCAATGGAACCAAAATTGGCAAACCCGCAGAGTGCATAACTGGCAATGATTGCAGTTCGTTCCGAAATTTGTCCTGATGCCATAATCTCTTTTAAGTCACCGTAGGCAATCAATTCTGTGAAGGCGATTTTTTTACCCATAAGAGTACCCATCAATGCGGACTCTTCCCATGGGACGCCCATTGTCCATGCCAGAGGCTGAAAAATGAGTCCGAGTATTTGATCGATAGATGTGCCCGCAAAGCCCAGCAAATAATTCACCATTGCCACGATGGATATAAATGCCACCAGCATAGCGGCAACATTGGCTGCTAATTTTAATCCATCCGAAGCGCCGTTGCCTAATGCTTCCATGGCGTTAGAACTGGTTCTTTCAACCTCAATCTTAAGGTCGCCCATTGTTTCAGAATCTTCTGTTTCAGGGTAAATAATTTTGGCAATTACCAATGCGGCCGGGGCAGACATGACAGATGCGGCTAAAAGGTGGCCAGCAATACCGGGGATATCTGTAAGCCACTTCACATAGATAGCCAAAACGCCACCGGCAACAGTAGCAAATCCACCCACCATAACCGCCATTAATTCAGAATGGGTCATTTTACTAATGAATGGCCGGACCATGAGTGGCGCTTCTGTTTGGCCAACAAAAATATTAGCGGACACACTTAATGTTTCCGAACCGCTGGTCCCCATGGTTTTTTGCATGGCTTTGGCGATCCATTTCACTACAAACTGAATTATTCCCAAATGATATAAAACAGACATGAGGGCCGAAAAAAATATAATGGTGGGTAAAGCCCGAAATGCAAAATTGACTAAAGCAGTATGAAAACCTACATCCGGAACGAATGAAGTAAATAAAAAATCACCGCCTGCATCTGAGAAGCTAATTAATTTTGAAATGGCTTTATCTAAGAATTCGAAAAGGGGTTTGCCGATAGACGTTTTTAAAATGAATAGTGCGAACAGAAGCTGGAGTCCCAGTCCCCAAGCGACAATTCTAATGTTTATTTGCTTACGATTATTCGACATGGCGACCGCAATGCCAAGCAAAACAACGATCCCAAGTAAACCAATCATTTATTCCTCCGGTGCCTCAAAACAATTACGACAGCGAGCTTCATACACATCAGTTTCTCCAATCACCACTTGTTCTGAGTCGGATGTAGTGCGCTGGCTGCATGATGCAGGATTTCCGCACTGTACACAAATGGCACGAAATTTATCCAGATAATCCGCTTCACACATGAGCTGGGGCATGGGCCCAAACGGATTGCCACGATAATCTGTATCCAGACCGGCCACAACCACGCGCTTATTATTTTGGGCCAATGTTTTACACACATCAACAATTTCTTCTGTAAAAAATTGTGCTTCATCAATCCCAATTACATCCATGCCTTCTGATTGATCAATAATCTCTGCGGCATTAGAGACCAGTCTTGATTCCAATTTGGATTGATTATGAGAAACCACATGGTTGGAACTGTATCTATCATCAATTTTAGGTTTAAAGATAACCGTATTCATTTTTGCAATTTCTGCCCTACGGATCCGCCGAATCAATTCTTCAGTTTTTCCACTGAACATACTGCCGCAAATCACTTCGATCCAGCCGGCATCTGTAGGTGTAAGTGTCATAAATATTTATTCAATAAAAGGTGCAAGGTGTGAAATTATATAAAAATCTTATCTGGTGAAAGATCTCGATAATAGGCATCCAGCTCTATAACGGGCACCTCCCCATCTCCATATTCCTGCAAAAGACTTTTGGCGATGGATGTTTTGTCAGAGCCGGTACCGCCTGCAATACCGATTAAAATGGGAGACACACTCATGTTAACTTTGACTCATCGAAAGGTTCTGGTAGTAAAGTGCCACTGGTTGTCTCATGGTCCAACCCATTTTCGTTGCAGATATAAATTGGAATATCTCCGCATAATTCCCAAATCACTTGGCGGCAAGCTCCACAGGGAGCACCACCATTTTCTGTGGAAACAGCCATGGCTTTAAACTGAGAATATCCCTCAGCAACAGCCGTGAATAAAGCTGTGCGCTCCGCACAGTTGGATAAGGGATAACTTGCATTCTCCACATTGCATCCGCCGATGATGTTTCCATCCACCGTCTCAACCGCGGCACCCACTTTATAATTTGAATAAGGGGCGCGGGACCTATCAATCATTTGAATCGCTTTGTTTATTAATTCGTTCATTTTTTTAAAGTTTCAAACCATGCCAATGCGCCGGCATAAGAGACAAATACTGAACCACCATGATCTCCTCCCGGGATGGTAATCAAATCAATGGTTGCCCCATTTGCTTTTAAACTGTCTCTTGCGATGACTGAATGCTGATATCCGACATAGGTATCGTTATCTCCATGAAATAGTTTGATTGGCGCTTTTGGGGACCAGCTTACAAGACTGTTATTAACGAAAGCATCCTTTAATGCTTGTTCTCCATCACCTAAATAATCGGTTAGAAATTTTTCATCAAAAAAATCTTTAACCACTGTGGTCAATTCTTTATTGGCTTCACCAATGGTCTTTGATCCATCCATGAGGTTTGGGATTTTTTCTGCATATGGACTTTGGAAAAATTCATTGGCGGGGCGATTCATCCCTTCAATTTCATTATATGCCATGTAGATAAAAGCTAAATACCCTGGCTGCGGGTAGGAATCCAATTTTAATATTCTAGTGGCGGCAGAGGGCATATGATATGGTCCTGCCATGGGCGCAGAAGCGGTCACGATAAATTCTTCGCTATATGTTTCTTCAATCAACTTATGGGTGGCCATGGCCACATATCCCCCTTCAGAATAACCAGCTAGGAACAACTGTCCATTATCTGAAACTTCGTTGGCGCAGAGCCAATTTTTTACTGCACGAAGTTTATCCACCACACCTTCAGCTACAAATGCATGGATGTATGGGTGGACCACATCATTTGAAATGCCTAAGCCTAAAAAATCAGCAGATGATCCGATATATCCCATGGAAGCCATAAACATGGCATCAAAACCGCGTAGTGGCGTTACGGATGCCACATTAGACCGTTTAGATTCGGTGCCATGCTGCCCTGAATAAATAGGGTAAGATTTCCCTTCACTATCTTCATCCGGAATATAGATGGCACCGGATGCTTGTCGGGGGTCACCATTCCAATCCACGGTTTCGTAAACAATGCTAAACACTTTTACACCGACTTCGGGGGTGACACCAATATCCAAATTGTTATCTTGAATCAGGTCATTGAGATAGTCCACGCCGATTGTACCAAATGGAAGTATGGAAACAATATGCCCTCGCCCTGCTTCAGTGGTGGCGCAGTCAGCAGTTTTTGTTCCTTCCCCACTGCATCCTGCAAAAATGAGGATGAGTGAAAAGAATAGTAATTTGAATAATGACTTCATTTGGATTCCCCGCAATTAATGATCGACATGAATGAGTTTAAATGCTTGGTGCAGCATGATGCCAGTAATAAATCCGCCCACATGGGCGAACCATGCTACACCACCAGTTGTGTCTAAACCCAATGATCCGAGCCCATTGGTGAGCTGGTTGAAGAACCAAAAGCCCAATACAACAATTGCCGGGACACGAATTGTAGTAAAGAAAATGAGAATAAAGATAAAGACGTGAACTCTGGCTTGGGGAAAGCGAATCATATAGAGACCCAACACGCCTGCAATGGCACCGGAAGCACCCACCATTGGAATCTCAGAACCGGGATTCATAAGCACTTGACATAAACTGGCCGCCACGCCACAAAGGATATAAAAGAGGGCATAGCGAACATGCCCCAAGGTACTTTCTACATTATCTCCAAAAATCCACAGGAACCACATATTCCCCATAATGTGTGCAAATCCTCCATGAAGAAACATGGATGTAAACATAGTGAGAATGGAAAAATCTGCAGGGATTAATCCAAATGTATAAATGAAGATAGCTTCTGCTTCAGGATCCTTAATGCCCATGCTGAATTGAAATACGAATACAAATAAATTGAGACCAACCAATCCATATGTGACGTACGGAATAAGTACCCGAGGATTATCATCTTTATAGGGAAAAAACATCAGTACACTGTGAATTCAATGTTGCGGGAGACTTCATTCCCAGCACGATCTCTGGCCGTGAATTGGATTGAATGAGTGCCAATAGGCAAAGGTCCGTCTAATTGGTAAGATATTTCTTTTGTCTTGGGTTGGTACGCATAAATGAGCGGTTGATGATTCAATTTAAATTCAAATGAATCTTCTACCGGATCAAACCCGGACAGAGTATCGTCAATTTTTATTTTAAACTGATTCAATTCAAGGGTAGGGTATTTACCATTATGACCGGGATGCATGGATTTAATTTTGGGTGGAGAGGTATCCTCTATAATGGCCACTGCATCCAGATGTTTTACTGAGCCAGTCAGTACTTTCCGCTCCTTATTGTTTTCAGTAGGGATAAAGGACCATCCTTCTTTTTGATCATAATAATATAGATGAATTTTTTTTCGATCCTTGAATTTGGCTGGATATCGAATGCCAATATTTACCGGCTTTAATAGGGGGCGCTCAAATGGCTGAAGCTGATAAACACGTGATAATAGCTTTCCCTTTTTTACCTTCGCATGTTTGTGTACGGCTTCGATCCACATGAGTGTCGATTGAGGAATAGAAGATTTTTTGGTGCGGATGGAGCAATAACTATCCTTGGAGACTACGGTCACGGTCGTGTCTGGTCCTGCAACGGTGTAAGGGAAATCAAATCGAACTTGTCGTTCTATTGAACCCGTCAACATGGCTTCAATTTGATCGACTTGGTTAAACATAATTGGATCAATAGGTGGAGTCAAATACACAGACGGTTGAATGTGGTTGAGGGGTATAGTTTCATATTGATATTCACCTTTGAGCCTAAGAGAAATATGCGCATCCACAACTTGTTCCGGTTGGACTTGTACATAAACACCTGCATCTGTTTGAGATATGTCCATATCCACCCTAACACTCAAATGATCGCCTGTATGTTTTTTATCTACCCAATGGATTGGCTTGGAGTAGGTTCCCAATGTATTTTTTGCAATGAATTGGATGGCCTTTCGTTTAGCCTGCTTTTTTGAAATAGTAATAATCCGCCCTGTCTCAATGGGCTCTGAAGACTGTATATCTATTTGCGCCTCTGCAAATCCATAGGCAGTAAATGAATAGGCAACGATAGACTCGATGGGAACGGTGATGCTTTTTGGTTGAAGCATAAAAGAAAGAAGCTCTTCCGTTTTGCCCAGTTTTTCTAACGTGATTTCAAAGGGCGGCATTTTGAAAACAGTGCCATGAACGGTGCGTTTATTTTTTAACACATCTATAACCAAGATTTTAATATCATGGAAACCCGGCGTAAGATCCAGAACTCCGTTGGTTGAGTCCGCATGGATGGGCACCATCGGATCACCTTCATTTCGATACAGTTTAATGAAATCACCAAGGTTCAATCGGGCGTTGCGATAGTCCTTTATATAATTCGCCGTCGAGAGCCATTTATAATCCAGTCGATCAAATTGAAGGGTATGGTAAAGTTTTTCATCAATGTAAACTTCGATACGGTGAGGTTGATAAATATTATTCGCACCCTGTCTTTTATCGTACGCTTTAATGGCCAAACCGATAATGCCAGCAATATTGATGGTATCCGGGAAATGGTATTCTCCCTTTTTATCTCGAAATAATGAAAAGGTTTGAGGCAGTTGATTTCCATTGATCCAGCCATCCGCTCTTAATGGAGTAAGAGATACTTCTTCTACCACAGGGGCCAGCCGATCTGCTTGGGATAATCCACTGGTGAGAGGGTTTAATGTTTGGCCGAATTCATTCCGAATTTCAAAATGGAGGTGGGGCGCGAACGAAAATCCGGTGTTTCCTGAATAAGCAATAACATCACCTTTTTCAAACCTAAATTCATCAGCCAAAGGAAAAATATTGGTCATATAAGATTGATTTGCTGATTGTGTTTCCTTTAACCGAGCTTCAAGTCGCGGTGTAAATTTGCTTAGGTGGGCATATACGGCTGTCTGTCCATCATCCATTTGCAGATAAAGGGCGCGGCCAAATCCGGAATAATTGGTTACAATTCTTGATATGTATCCGTCTGAAACAGCATAGATAGGATGGCCGGTGGTGCCTTTTGTTTTCATGTCCAATCCAAGATGATATCCCGTGGTACGAAATTCACCAAAGTTTGAGGACAAATGTTTACCCAAATCTGTCGGCCAAGTGTAATCCTGCGCCGAAATGGATAGGATGATTAATGTGAAAGCGCTGAGCAGTCTCATAAGAAAAATTGTTAAGAAGGTCGCCAATTTATCTCAGATAAGGGATGTGATAATAGTGTCTTGAAATAAAAAAGGCCCACCCCAAATTATGGGATAGGCCTTTATGAAGACTCAATAAAATAAAGTGGAGGCTTATGATTTTTTGAGTTTTTTGACCACCTTAGATAGGCAGTTCAATTCTTTTTTGTTTTCTAGTTTTGTATCTATACGTCTTATTTATGGATTGGTTCCCACAAACTGATATGAAAATATCATCCAATGACTTCTTTATAGATTCTATAATTATTTAGACCCATTACCTTTTCAAGCTCCCGTTCTGAAAGGCCTTTTTTCTTTAAACCATCCCAAATGACTTCCATCCTTCGAGGACCGTTTAGTTCATCTATAAACAGGGGCCAATGGCTTGCATCGAAATTGTTTCCTTCTTCCCGTTTGAGTTCGGCGATATATTCATCAGTCATTTCAATAACGCGGTGATCGCGGTCGCTGCCAATGCTCACATGATTAATGCCGGCAATTTTAATGGCATGCAAAATATGGTTTAAGTAGTGGTCGAAAGCACCCTTCCTGATATTCGTCACAAAAGGCCTGATTTGACATATACCGATTACACCACCTTTTTTTGCCACCCGTCTTAAATTTTCATCCGTAGTGTTTCGGGTATTTTTATATACAGCCTGACATGCTGTATGGGAGACAATCACAGGTGCATCAGATGCATCAACCGCATCGGCCATTGTTTGCATATTGGCATGGGAAAGATCAATTAACATGCCAATCGAATTCATTTTTTTAACCAGTTCAATCCCAAAATGTGTCAGACCGGCACCGGTTCTTTCTTTGCACCCTGCTCCTGCCCAATTTTGATAGTTATAGGTGATCTGTGTTGAGCGAACCCCTAAGTTATAAAATGTATCAACCAATTCTAGGTTGCGCCCGAAAGGAGTAGAATTTTGAAACAGATAGAATATGGCCATTTTATTTTGTTTTCGAGCTGTATTAATGTCAGAAGTGCGAAGCGCTTTCATATATAAATCATGCTGTTTGGAGATGAGGCGATCATAATGTGCAATGCCTTCCATTGCTGTATCATAAGCCTCCAGTTCAAATGTTTTCGGATCACAAAGGGTAACGGTAATGGCATTGAGACCACTATCCAACATCTCTCTAATTAATTTTCGGGGATATACTTCACGAATTTCTCCCATGGCATCAAAAATTAATGCGCGTTGTGTAGCGGTTGTCTGGTTTGTTATGGATGCCATCAATCCAACTCCCATCGTTGTGTAGCCAATTGCAGCAGATGTTGTTTTAATAAATTCGCGTCGTTGCATTTTATTTCCTCATTGATCGATTTTGTATTTAATCCCAATTAATTTAAGAATCATAATGGCTTTGCCAAAACCACCGTTTGAATATCTTCCCATGATTGCCCTGTCCCTATATCTCGTGCCTCAAATTTGAAAATATAAATACCGATTCGGGCAGGATCGCCATTGGCTCGCTTGCCGTCCCAGTATAGCAACCCCTCTTGAGATGAAACCTGATTCCAGTAGGGCGTGGCAATCTTTCGCCCCGTTACATCAAAAATAATTAATGTAACGGCGGCCTGTTCATAAGGGAGTTGATAGCGGATGGTCAATTGATCATCCCGCCCGTCGCCATCCGGTGAAAATGGATTGGGTTTATATGAAACCAATCCAGAGGGCGCTAGGGATTCGTAAAATATACTGTTCTTTTTTCCCGGCGTCATGGCATGGATGTCTACACTATTGGCCCAGCGGGATGAATCATTAGAGAGGTAATCAGTCCGGAATTTTTCAGTGGATCTGCCTTCCATCAAAGGCCAATTTTCTGAGTATGTTAGTGAATCGATAATAGTGCCGGTCATATCATAGATATAAATCCATCGGATGTATTATTGAGTGACGGCCATCGATTGTCCAAAATAGCTGCATCCTCATGGTGCTTATAAATGATGCTGTCTTGCGCCAAAACCAAATAGTGGTTTTGACCCACTTGAAAGTCAGGAAGTTGCTTCAATGATTTTGATTGATCAGATATGGCCCATCCAGAAATGTTAAGAGCAGAAGGGAAATAAATTTCAATGAATTCAGTTTGATCTGTATTTGGTTGGGACAAAAATTCATTCAATAGAATCGTTCCAAAAGCATAGCTCACTTTTACCGTATCATGGGCCAAATTATTGATCGTGTTCTCATCGCCATCGATAACCAGTTGAATATCTAAGGGATGAATCCCGGATGGGCGTCCGGGCACGTCAATATGCACAGAAGTTGTATCTCTAGAATGGATGGAAGTAAAACTTTGGGATGTCAATTTACCCCCATTATTAAAAATAGAAAGACTGCCTGAGAATGATTGAACTCCAGAATTGGTTACATTTACAGTCAGTTGAAAAGGCACATTCGGTTTGGGGTATACAGGCTGGTGTGAAACAGAATTCTGGATCAGGGTGCCATCAATATTATGCCACATGGTGGCATTGGGATACCCCGGAGTCATGACCACAGAATCGGGAGTGACCGTCCAATGTGTCGGATTGTTAGATACAAATTCCGGGCGCTGTTTTTCTGTGGACACCTCCGCTGCAATGGGCCAGTTATCATTGTTATAAACCACACTGTCAATAATAGCGCCCGTCATGTCGTAAATGAAAATGGCATCACCACTATTATTCAATGCAGGGAATGAGGACAAAACAATTAAATCAGATTCTGGGTTTGTAATAGGAGTGATATTTGAATCAGTCGCAATAACAATATAACTACCGGGTGAAATGGTAACCTCACTTAAGGGTCGTGTCCCTCGACTGTTATCGCTGATGGACCACCCTCGTAAAGATAAATTGGTGTCGGCAACCAATTCCACAAACTCAGATTGATCATTATTGGGTCGGGCCATGAATTCATTAATGTGGACTGTATTCCAATCGTATTGCACTGCCAGCTCAATTTCTCCTTTATTGTTCGCGGTATCTTGATCGCCAGTAATCACAAGCTCAATGGAGAGGGTGTGGTAGCCGGATTGTGAAAAGGGCCCAAGGTCTATATTAAAATTGGCCGTATCTAATTCAGCTATACTGCCGATGTCAGCACTGGTAAGTGTATTCCCCGATTTTGAAACAATAATCTCTCCGGTGATGGTGGAGATGCCTTCATTCATAAGGCGAACCGAAAGGGTGGTCATATCCGATTTGGATAAATGTATTTTAGAGAGTTGTGAAAATTCAGTCAGTAGATGTCCATCTATATTGAAGGGAATAACACTATTTACTGTCCCGGGTGTGCCCAAAGAATCGCGGGAGGATTTCCAATTGGAGTCAGTATTTGAAAGATGATATCGAATGCGCTCAAGGGAATATCCAGGGAGCGCTCTGTCGGTCCATCCTAGACTGTCAGATATATCCCCGGAAACATTTATAAGATAAAGTGAGTCGCTACCCGATAGTCCATTGCCAATGGATTTATCATCCACCTTCATAATAATCGTATTGGCAGGGATGGTATAAAAGCCATCATTTAGTGAATAATCCCCTTCCATGATGAGCCCATATCCTTTGGGCGGAATTTTTTGTCCATTACTGGAATCTTCAATCGTGTCGGTGGAATATTTATCCCGGATACGCCAACCGGATATATCAACCGTATCGGTGGTTGGATTATATAATTCGATGAATTCGTTGGGAGAGTCGCTGCCTTCGAGGTTATACATCACTTCGGTGATAATCACCTGTCCATTGAGAAAAACAATGGAGAAAAGAAGAATTGTATATCGAAGAAAAACAGAGAACATGACAGAAAGTAATGAAAAAGACTTGAATTGCGTTACCAAAATCGTGTAAGATACTTACGAGTAACTTACGATAATAATTGAGCCACGAAAATCACAAAGAAACACGAAAATGAAACAAGAATTATTATATAAGGATGAAGTCTACCAAATTATTAACTATTTGAAAGCAACAGGGATGGAAGTAGGTCTTCTGATCAATTTTGGAAGCAAAGGTAAATTGGAGTGGAAACGATATGTATTTTCAAAATAAACGAATATTGTTCACCAATTATGAAAACCCTTTTCGCGAACCTTCGTGCTCTTAGTGGCCAAACATGACTTTATCTCCAAAACAGCAGCGATTTTTAAATTTTGTTCAACGATATACTGTTGAACACAGCCAAGCACCTTCCTACCAAGAAATCATGGATGGAATGGGATTTGGCTCTCTGGGAACGGTTCATTGGTATGTCAATGCCCTCACTCACAACGGCCATTTGAATCGATCTAAAGGACCTAACGGCAAGCGGGCCTTAACCCTCACTTGTGAGGAGCACGCCACACCGGCCCGCCTGCCCTTGTTGGGTCTTATTGCCGCAGGTGAGCCTATTGAGGCACTGGAGAACGCTGAAGCCATACCCGTACCTCAGCCCTTTGTCCATCCCGATAATTTTGTGCTCCAGGTTAAAGGCGACTCCATGATCGGCGATCATATTGAAGATGGGGATTATATCATTGTCCGTAAATCCGCTGAAGCCAATCCGGGGCAGATTGTTGTAGCCCTCATCAATGGAGAAGCCACACTAAAACGATACCACCCTGTGAATGGTCATGTGGAACTCCACCCCCGCAATCCTAACTATCCAGTCATTACTATCCATAAAACAGATCATTTTCAAATCAACGGCGTGCTGCTCTATTCCTTTCGGGAATATTAGGGTGTGCACCCTACTGTTTTTCATCTCCGGCTAAGAGATTTTGAACTCCAAGCCGAGCGGAGAATCGATGCCGCTTTAATAACCCGCCCTGTGGCCATTATTTCATCTCACCATCAAAATGGAACAGTTATCTCCCTATCCAAAGAAGCAGAAGGAGAAGGATTGCGAAAAGGGATGAAGGTATCCTTGGTTCGACAGATGAACCATGGAGCCCGCATCTTGCCCTACAATGCAACCCTCTACAGTCGGATTCATGAATATATCCATAAAATTGTTCAACAATTCACACCCATTGTGGAGCCTTCTGGATATGGGAAATTCTATATGGATATGACCGGTATGAACCGCATCTATCCAAGCGATGAAGAAGCGGGCATTCGAATATCAAATAAGGTGCAGGATGAGGTGGGTCTCTCTACTTATTTGGGGATTAGTCAAAATAAATTGGTGAGCCGTATATCTACCTCGGTAATCCCCGATCCTATTCACCGTATTATTACGGGAGATGAAGCACGATTTTTATCGCCATTGGATTCACCGGTGATTCCCACGGTTCACCAACCATCGGTATGGAAATTGGTTCAATTTATGATTTTGCGTCAGGTTCGTCAGATTCAATCTGTGGTGAATAAAACAGCAGATGCACAATATCTATTTGGGAAGCATGCCTTATCATTAACACGAGAAGTGCGAGGGCAGGATATGTCTGTGGTTCGCCCCCCCCTTTTAAAAGATCATATCTTAAAACAAGCCGTAATGAAAGAGGATACCAATGATACCACAAAAATATATTTTGAATTAAAGCATGTAGCTGAGGAGATTGCATTCCAATTGAGGCAGCGGTCTCAAGTGGCAAAAAGCGTGCGGTTAGAAATTCATTATACGGATGCATTCAAATTTGAAGCAAAGGGATCATGTATGAAACACAATGACACCTTTGTATTGGAATGCCTCTGGCGATTGTTTGAACGAGCTAACCATCGTCGAAATCGCGTCCGATCCATATTGGTGGATGTATCACAATTCATCTATGTGGCGGATCAGATAGAATTGTTCAAGTCGGATACAAAACGGAATCGAATTTCTAACGCTGTGGATATTCTGAGAAAAAAATATAAGGATATCAATTTTACCCATAACTTTGGGGATACCCATGTTTCACATCATTCTATTTGAGCCGGAAATTCCGCCCAATACAGGGAACATCATCCGCTTGTCCGTCAATACTGGTTTTGAGCTCCATTTGATCGAACCATTGGGATTCTCACTGGATGAGAAAAGTCTGAAGCGTGCTGGCATGGATTATATGAAACGAACGGACTTTAATGTGTGGAAATCTTTGGAGGATTGTCTGAATGAAATATCACCAAATGCAGTCTATTCTATTACCACAAAAGGCCACACCAACTATGCTGATTCGAATTATCAAAAAGGCGATGCATTCATTTTTGGTCCTGAGAGCCGAGGTTTGCCGAAAGAAATCAGAGAAAAATATATATCCATCTTTATGCCCATGCGAAAATCTGGGCGGAGTTTAAATCTGGCAAATGCAGTGGCGGTGGTGGCCTACGAAGCCTGGCGGCAATTAGAATTTAAATAATCTGATTTGCCACATCATTGCCGATGGCAATGGATGCGGTGAGCCCCGGCGATTCAATACCAATTAAATTGACCCACCCCGGAAATCCTTTTTCCGTTTCATGAGAGATGTAGAAATCAGGCATGGGGTTGTCAGCTGTCCATATTTTAGGTCGGATGCCTGCATAATCCGGGGATAAATGGTCTTTTTCCAATCCTTTAATATACCGTTTGCCTTCATTATAAAATTGATCTAAGAGAGAAGATTCCACATGATAATCTTCTATTCTCCCATCCACCCAATGGGCGCTAGGCCCCAGTTTTACGGTCTGGGTTTCGTCAAAACTTAAATGGATACCCAATGAACCATGGGCCTTGTCCGGGAGGGGATAGATTAAATGGTTAAACGCATTCCGCCATTGAGATGCCAGTTTATAATAACACCCTTTCGAATATCTTAAAGAGGGGAAATCGCTTCCCATCATTTGGGCAATGAGGTCACTTTCCAATCCGGATGCATTGATGACCCAACTGCATTCAACCTGTTCAATTTCACCATCGGCATTTTCAATATCTAAAATATATCCGTTGCTGGCAGCGTTGGCACCAACCACACGGGATTTGAATAAATAATCATGATCACTACTTTGAGAAATGCGGTAAAACGCCGTCATAAGTTCATGGGCAGAAATGATCCCCGTACATTCCACATGAAGTGCAAAGTCCGCCTCAATGTGGGGTTCCATTTTTTGAATATCCTGCCGTTCAATAATATTGATATCTGGAACGCCATTGGCCAACCCATTTTGATAGAGCGCATTCAATTCAGCCTCTTGGTGACTGCGCCCAACGACCAGCTTCCCACAGGGATTGTGCCACACATTTTCCTTTTTACAAAAATCGTAGAGTAGGTCCCGTCCTTTTGTGCAGTATTTTGCTTTCAGCGAATCGGGATCATAATAAATCCCGGAATGAATCACTTCACTGTTCCGGCTGGAAATGCCCCTGCCGTAAGATTCTTCTTTTTCGATGACAAGAACAGATTTATGGGTCTGTTCTGCTAGAGCTCGAGCTATAGAAAGACCAATTACCCCAGCACCAATGATGACAGTATCAAACATAGGTTATTGAGTGAGCGCCTTTAATTTTTCCCCCGTATAAATGCCCGTATTGTGGCCATCCTTCCAAAAAGGGCGGATACCATAATATCCCACAGGCTGGATGCCGCTCACTTGAAAGCTGAGAGCAGTCAATTTTTGTTCCGGACCTTTATACAGATTCCCAAGCGCATCTGTTTCGCCTTCACACGAAGCACAGGGGCAACGTTCCCGTAGTACCTGCAATGGTACCATGGTTTCAGATTGATCTGAAAATGATACCAATAAAAGGTCGTTTACGATTTCAAAATTTTTAATGGCAAGTTCACCACTCATATATCAAGTCCTTCTTTCATACCTTCTAATTTGAATCACTTTAAAGATACGAGTAAATCCATTTATCATGTTGTAGTTTTAGATATGAAAAAATTAATACTCATCTCTTTTTATCTGATGGTCACTGTTTTAAGTGCCCAGAAAAATCGACCCAGAGATATGGGACTCGAGATTGGTCTCTTCAAAACAGGAAAGTGGAATGCAATCACTGACGTAAAAGGTGTCACGGTCGGCCATGAAACAGTCATCAAAAGTGATAGTATCCGCACCGGTGTTACGATCATTTTCCCCCACCAGGGAAATCTTTACCAGGAAAAAGTCATGGCTGCTGTACATGTAACCAATGGATACGGCAAGGCTGTCGGCTTCACCCAAGTAGAAGAACTAGGGACTATTGAGGCGCCGATTGGCCTCACTAATACGCTCAACACTTTTTCCGTTGCCGATGATATTTTGGGCTACATGCTGGCGGTCCGCGGGCACAAAGGAACTGTCAACCCCGTTGTGGGGGAAACAAATGACGGCCGGTTGAATGATATTGCCGGGCGCCATGTTCAGAATCAGCATACATTGTCCGCTATTCGAAATGCAAAAAGCGGACCGGTGGCGGAAGGATCGATTGGTGCTGGAACGGGTACACGGGCATTGGGATTCAAAGGGGGGATTGGAACCTCTTCCCGTGTCCTCCCCATGGAAGCGGGCGGATATACAGTAGGTGTTTTGGTTCAGACTAATTTCGGAGGATCCCTCATGGTCAACGGCGCCCCCGTTGGACGTGAGCTAAAAAAATCACCATTTGCTTCCCAAATTCCATATGATGAAGATGAAGGGTCCTGTATGATTGTGATTGCCACAGACGCGCCTCTATCTAATAGAAACCTGAAACGAATGGCCAAGCGCGTGGACCATGCCTTTGGCCGTGTGGGCGCTTACTCCTCTAACGGCAGCGGTGATTACGCTATTATTTTTTCCACCCATCCTGCCAATAGGGTTACGGGCGGTACCGGTCAGTTTGGCGGTCCCAATGATATGGAAGTCACCAGAAAAGATATCCGCAACCGCAATATGAATGGCCTTTTTATGGCCACTGTAGAGGCGACAGAAGAAGCGATCATTAATTCATTATTCATGGCAGAAACGGTTTCCAGCCGATATGGGACTATGGAAGCACTCCCTGAAAAGGAAACCATGAAGATTTTAAAAAAGTATAAGGCCTTGAACTGGAATAAAAAACTTTATCCATGGAATAAATGAATCAATCCATGATAAATAAAGATTATATGCGATGGGTAGTTCGGGCTTGGCGATATCGATTGCGAACAGAAAAACAGGAAATTTATTTTTTATTAAATCATTTAAAACCAGGCCAAACTGTTTTGGATATTGGTGCACATAAAGGGGCTTATACCTATTGGATGTCCAATCGAGTTGGGGAGTTGGGTCGCGTCATTGCATTTGAACCTCAACCGGAACTGAATACATATTTGTCCAAGATTGCACGGTATGCACCTTCAAAAAATATACATGTGGAATCATTAGCATTGTCATCTAAAGAGGGAAATGCAGTAATGAATGTCCCCGGCAATAAACCATCTCCAAGTGCGTCCTTAATTAGGACAATCGGTCATTCCGATTCTGAGATTATTGTGGATACTACAACATTGGATGAATATATTTTTAGCAGCAATCTATCCGCTGTTGACTTAATCAAGTGTGATGTGGAAGGCCATGAATTGGATGTATTCCAAAGCGGATATGAAACGTTAACACAATATAAGCCGGTCGTAATGCTCGAATGTGAAGCACGGCACAATGGAACGGAAAATGTAAATGCTGTGTTTAAATATTTCAGAAATCTCAATTATGATGGCTGCTTTTTTGATGGAAAATCTTTATCAAGCTTAGATGAATTTGATCTTGAGACATATCAAACGGGGTCTAATCGTAACATTTATGTGAACAATTTTTTCTTTACACCAAAATCGAAATAGGATAAATATGGAAAAAGTAGCCGTAAATAATTTTGTGAGGCGTCAAGTTAAGGGGAGCGGAAAAACCTATTCCCCCACACTTTCATTTGAAGACGTGGCAAATGATGCCCAAGTCCAAATGGCGAAAGGTAATTTTAAGGAAGGCTATCGTGATGGTGTCCGAATCATTAAAGGCAGCGATGAATTTGCGAATCAGTTTGTATGTCCCTTTGTGAAAATAGATGAAAATACGGAATTGATTTCATCTGTGGTGAAGCGGCAAGAAGGTGAAGCACCCTATATTCAAACACGGGCCAAAAATGGAATACCTTTGAAAGCCGGACGGGTAGAATATATTTTATACCGTCACGATGTATTGGCCGAGAATGATGAGCAGTCCACCAATGCAGATTGGGAGTTAATTAGTATACATACCATCCCGGAAGGGGTGGAGAATTTGCCCATGGGTCCTGTGACCATGATGCGGAATCAATTAGAACTCAAAGGGGGAACAAAAGCCCATTATTCATCGGAGGAATGGGCGGAAGCGGTCAAGTTCTGGCAAGAATATGCAGCCTTGAATGATTCCACTCTATAATTTGTCATTCTGATGACATATATTTTTTAGGAAACAAAAAAGCCCCATCTCGATTGCTCGGGACGGGGCTTTTTCTTTTAGACTTTAAAGAATCTAAATCAGATTAGAATCTGACAACCAGACCCATATTCATGTATCTTGGAATACCGAAGAACACTTCTGCACTGTCAGCATCGTGATCACTATCCCAAGCATTATACTGGCTGTTGTCCACTGCATCCTGGATATAGGTTGCGTCAGTCAAGTTAAAGACATGAGCAAATACCTGTAGGTTTGCACCTGCAACCTGCATGGGCAGATTGTAGTACATATGGAGGTCAACCTTATTGTAAGCAGGTGCCATCCATACCTGTTCTCTGTCTGCAGTACTGCCACTAATCTCACGGGCACCAGGGCTCCAATCGGCATAGTTTTTATCATAAGATTTGACAATCCCTTGGATGCTTAAGCCTTGGATAGGATTAAGTGTTGCACCCACAACAATACCGGTTTGAGGCATATCCCCAACCCACAGATCTTTAAGGGCGTATTCGTATTTTGTTTGTTCAACAGTACCCTTGTCAGTGTATTCGGTATAATTACCGGAAGCATCATCAACAAATTTCCAATTACCAAATGAAGCAGCAAAGTCTAACCGCAACATGGGCATAATTTGTGCTGACCCTTCCATTTCAATACCACTATGAGACTGATTTACACCAGTCAAAAAGATTACATCTGTATCACCACTAGATCCCTGTCCTGTTGTAACCGATTTGGTAAGATTACGATCCTTCCATTGGGTATTATAGTAGTTTGCTTTCAAAGCGTATTTGGATGTTCTATAATTCAGACCAAATTCCATACTTTGAAATTTTTCATTAACAGGGTCAGATGCTTTCGTTCCATCATAATAAATGACGTTATCCATGATCGGTGGTTTTTCAACGAGACCAAGATTGGCGAAGACACTTACATTATCGTTCACGTCGTACATGGCGCCACCTTTTACCTGAAAAGTACCAATGCCGCCAGATTCAATCTTTTCTTTGGCAACGGTAAATTCATCTATGTAAGAATAGGCGATGGTTGATGTACCAGCCATTCCATAGGCATTGAGAGGTCCGGCAACATAGTTGGCCTGTGCATAGAAGCCAAGCCAGTCAACGGTTGTATTGTTATGGTAAGCAATGATATCTCCCAATCTTTTCTTTTGAGAAGCATCTGTTTTATCATTCTTATTACCGGTGTAAACAAAATAATCTCCACCCAAGAGGTCGCGTACTTCACGGGCGTGCTCAATACCGGCTGTCCGCCAGTCAATACCCACTTGTGTTTGTAGATTATCATTCACATCATGTTTAATTTTGAGATTACACCATAGGTATTTTGACGGTTGATACTATTTCTCAGGATACCAACGATTCTCAGAAGCATGGTATTTGGTATCCACGTTATTTGAGTTGGCTGCGATTGCCGCGTCCCAATCCCATCCCCAAGGGGCACTTGCATACCATTTGTTACCAGCAACAGCAGGTTTTCTGAAAGAACTTCCATAGGTTCCTGTTCCGCCACCGGAACCGCCAGACCAATAAACTATTGATGACAACCGCATTTTATCATTGATGGTATAAAAGTGGTTCAGGTTCACTAATGGTTTATGGAAAAAGTTTTCACGTTCATTGAGAAAACCACTGTTATAGCGGGCCGTAGTCCTAGCACCATACATATACCAGTACTGTTCGCCGGTATAGCTTGAACTGACTTTACCCCAGTTTTGGTTGAGATTCCTGGAGCCATTACCAAACTTTGTAAGGGCAGATTGATCATAATCACCTTGCTCTTTGGCAAATTCCACTGCGTCAGGGCCGTAAGCAGCCATATTCTGTTTATACAGGTTCTGGCCATGACGCTGAGGGGCGCCAATGGCGTAGAGTTCAAAACGATTATCATCGCTTACTGCATAGCTTGCACCAAAGTAATATGCCCATGCATCAGTCCAAGTTGCATCAATGATGCCATCACCGGTTTTCCGTACGATAGTAGCACTGAAAGCCATTTTATCATTGATGAGGCCTGTATTTAAGTTGGCTGTGGTTTTTAAGAAACCACCTGCGCCAAATTCCTGTTTGAATTTACCACCTCGTTTTAGAGCAGTAGGGTCGGTAATAATATTCATGGTTCCGCCAATGGAAGGGGTAGCAAGGTTAACGGCAGAAAGACCACGCTGCATCTGGATGGAGGATGTGGCATCGCCTCAAA
>LSCF01000040.1 GCA_001577025.1 Fidelibacterota bacterium TCS55
CCTGAACCGGAAGAAATTGGACTTTGTTTTGTTCGGCTCTGGCCATTTCTCTAAACGGACTGATATCATCCAAAATATAAAATCCTCTGCCATAAGTACCGATAACCATATCGTCAAACCGCTCCTGGAGGCTAATCCAATAGACTGGCGCCGGCGGCAGGTTGTTTTTAATTCGCGTCCAATGCTTTCCGTCATTCACGGATACATAGACACCATTGTCTGTTCCTGCATAAAGCACACCGGGGGTTTGGTGATCCTCTCTGACCACGTGAACAAAACTGGAATAAGATTTGGGAATGTCACTTGAAATGCGTTTCCAGGTTTTCCCGTAATTTTCCGTCTTATAAATATAGGGGTCGAAGTCGCCCATTTGGTGGAAGTCCACACTGATATAGGCCGTACCCTTTTCAAACCGGGATGCTTCAATATTGGATATGGTTCCCCAGGGCGGCATATCAATATTCTCGGTGAGATTTTTCCATGTGCGGCCGCCGTTTCGGGTGAGATGGATTTGTCCATCATTAGAACCTACCCAAATCAAGCCTTGCTTTAATGGCGATTCAGTAATGGCAAAAAGGACAGAGCCATCAAAGGTCATTAGGTTGTCTATAGCAATGCCGCCGGAACTTTCCTGATGGCTTTTCAGATTGAGTGTGAGATCAGGAGAAATCACTTCCCAACTTTGACCAAAATCGGTGGACCGATGGACATACTGACTTCCTACATAGACTGTATGTTTTTTATGCTCCGAAATATGGATAGGGAAAGTCCAGTGCCAGCGGTATTTCATATCTTTAGGCGGAACCCCATAGCCCGCTTCGGGCCAAACGCGGACGTTCCGGGAATGACCAGTGCGTACATCATAAACCTCTAACCCGCCGTCATAACATCCGGACCAGACGATATTATTATCATTGGGATCGGGAATACCAAATCCGGACTCACATCCACCGAAGGCCCGCCAATGGCCGATGGAAATCCCGCCCCCAAGTGAATTACTGGGACCGCGATAGGAGTAACCATCCTGCCGGTTGCCATAGACATTGTAGGGAATCTGATCATCCACATGGGCGTGGTACATTTGGGCGATAGGGAGGACCACCCGTTTAAATGTTCTCCCATCTTGGGCAATGGATGCACAGCCATCGTGAGCCACCATGATGCGGCCTCCATCTTCCGGGTCGATCCAATTATCATGATTATCGCCGCCGGCACTATAACCAGATTTAAAGGTTTTGCCCCCATCCTCTGAGACACTATACTGCACATTCAGTATATAAATTTTTTCAGGATTGTCCGGCGCTACTGCCATACGCATATAATATGGTGCTCGTTCGGCAAGAGTGTGATTTCGAGAAATCAATCGCCAGTTTTTGCCTCCATCATCCGTTCGATATAATCCGGGATGGGCTTCTTCGGCCAACACATACATGGTATTGGGGTTACTCTGGGCTATGGCCACCGCTACCTTGCCCACTGGTTTACCCTTACCGCCGGGGAGGCCGTTCTTATCCTGCCGCACCCACGTGTTACCGCCATCACGAGAAATGAACACACCACCGGATTCACCGCCGCTATTTAATCCCCATGTATTAATATGGATTTCCCACATAGAAGCGATAAGAAAATTTGGATTGTTTCGATCCATGGCAATATCAATGCCGCCGGTATTTTCATCAATGAATAGGATTTGTTTCCACGATTTTCCGCCATCGGTGGTGCGGTAAATGCCCCGTTCTTTCTGCGGACCATAAGTGTGCCCCAAAGCGGCTGCATATACAATATCATCATTTTCAGGGTGGATGACAATTCGGGCGATCCGAGCGGTTTTTTCAAGGCCCATGTTGGTCCACGTATCACCGCCATCGGTAGATTTATAAATTCCATCGCCAATGGCATGAGCTGGTCGGATAACGAAAGTTTCACCCGTACCTGCCCATATAATGTTTGGATTCCTTTGAGATAAAGCCAATGCACTAACAGATGAAACGTCCTGATCATCGAAAATAGGCTGCCAAGAGATGCCATTATTTTTTGTACGGAAAAGCCCTCCCGAAGCAGCGCCTACATAATAAGTATCGTGATCGGTAGATACACCTGTGACTGCAATGGCGCGATTTCCGTCAGGACCGATAAAACGGAATTTTAAATTTTTGAAATGATCGGCATCCAAGCCTTCGGCAAAAAGGGCTGCCAACGACAGAATGACTAGCGAAATTAATTTCCTCATTTGAACCTCATAATAAATAGATATGGGAAGGAAATATACAAAAAAGCCTCAGCAATGGCTGAGGCTAATTATTGTACCCCGGACAGGATTCGAACCTGTGACCTACGGATTAGAAGTCCGTTGCTCTATCCAGCTGAGCTACCGGGGCATATAAAATCAAAAATGGCGGCGTGAAGTTAAGGGATTCAGATGAGACAGAATAATGCAAAAAACGACCAATTTTTCTCCTCGGAGGCTCCTCGAGAAAAGTCTTGCATTATACCGAGGATAAACCGTACACTTACCGTCGAGAACTAACATTTAGTGAAACTAACATACTAAAGGAGGTCATTATTATGGCTGAAGTTGTAAAAACGACTGGAGTATCGAAAGAATCCGGTTACCTATATTACCTGGGTAAAGATGGTAATGTATGGCGTTCTAAAATGGCCCGCGCCGGTAAAGGCGGCGGCAGTGCAGAAAAAGTAGCTGATGCAGGCGTTCAACGCGAATCAGGCTACCTGTATTTCATTGACAAGGGTGGCAATGTTGCCCGTGCTCCAATGGCCAGAGGACGGAAATAACCTTCGAAATCCTCGACAAATGAGCCTCTCCTGTTTAGGAGGGGCTTTTTTGTTTATGGCCGAAATGAAAAATAAACTACTCCTATTATTTCTTCTTTTCTGTGTTGCCTGTAGTGATATGGGGACCAATCCTAAAGAAGAAGAGATCCCGGAAACTGTCAGCTATAAAAATGATATTCAGCCCTTATTAAATAGTGGCTGTGTCAATTGTCATGGCAATCAAGGCCAATTATCCTTGGCCACTTATGCAAAAACCATGAAAGGTGGAAAAAGTGGTAAGGTGGTTATCCCTAAAAATAGTGCAGGTAGTTTATTGATTAAAAAATTAAAAGGTGAAGCATCTGGGCAGCGTATGCCCCCCAAGCCACAAAGTCCATGGGCCGATATCAAAATAGAATTGGTAACAAAATGGATTAATGCAGGTGCTGAAGACAATTGATGCTACTCTCTTTTTATAGGTTCCTTTTATTTATAATTTTTCTTTCTTCTGGTCTTTGGGCCATTCCTCGTTATGCATTGGAAAGCGGTTCCTCATGTATACTTTGTCACGTGAACCTTTCAGGCAGCGGTCTGCGGAATGATTACGGCATCGCCTATGGGTTAGACGACCTTGCGGCTAAAGTTCCCCCAAGATTATCGTCCTATTCCGGGATTATTCGAAATCATATCCAATTTGGTGGCGATATTCGTATCCAATCCGTTTTAAGAACCAAAGGGGAAGTCCCCAATAGCCTTGCTATTTTCCCCATGCAGGGCAATTTCCAGATGAAGTTTGATTTAGAAAAAATTTCTGCCTTGGTGGAATGGGAACCCTTCCAACCAGATATGGGTGTTCAAATGCGGTACAATCGTAAGGATAATTACATTCGCGGGGGAGTATCAACACCACCCTTTGGTTTGAGGTTAGCGGATCATACTGTATTCACTCGGGGTGGCAATATTAAACTTGTAAATGGCAATCACCGTGAGGGCATGCCCTTTTTGCCAACACTAAAAAACGCACCGTTTGTTGAATTGGGTCGTTTCCACGGTGATGCCCATTTATCCTTGGGAATGACAAAGGGGTATTTTTCATCAATATCTGAATCAATTTATTTTCGAGCAGAACATTTTGGTTCCTTAGGAATAATGGGACGAATGATAGGGGTTTCCTATTTAAAACAAACTCATTCTCCCGATGGACTCCAAATGATGAACTTGTTTGGAGGCCTTAATCAAGGTAATTTATCTTGGATGGGAGAAATAACTGTTGCGGAAAATCTGGTCTTTGGCCGATCTATTGCCAGTTATAGTGAGTTCACATGGAAAATAAAACAGGGGTGGAATGTGTCCGGGAGAATTGATTTTTTTGATGAAAGCATGAAATATACAGAAGATGCAATTCGTCGTACCACTTTTGGATTGAATTATGTACCTTTGCCCTTAGTGGATATTAAATTTCAAATACGATCTTCCCATATATCCGGTGGAAAATCACCGGAGGGGGTTGAAGTTCTATCCCAATTACACGTGTGGTTTTAGGATTTTACTCATGAAAAAAATCATTATCATAGTCTGCATTTTCTTCAGTGTTGCGCTAGGCCAAAAATCTGAATTAAAAAATGTAAAAGTATTGCCATTTACTGAAAAACGGGAAGTGGTTAAATATATGAAATCCGTTGTGGCAAAAGAATTAGGGGTCAAATGTAGTTTTTGCCATAACATGACCGACTATGCCAGCGATGAAAAAGATCACAAAAAAGTAGCACGTGAAATGATGGTCATGACCATGAATGCCAATAAGACCATGAAGAATTTGAATTTCCATGACATTTCCTGTTGGGTCTGTCATCGTGGAAACAAACATCCCGATCATCCACCGAAGAAAAAATAAATGAATAGCATAAAATTATTACTCATTTTAGTCTTATCCATCGGACTGACCGGTTGTGTCGCCCGATTATTCTCAAAGCCTGAACCGATTGAAATCCCTGTAGTCACAGAAACCGTGACTGAAGGTGAAGATGGAGCTGATGATAATTATCGGGGATTCCAATTACAATCATTGCCCGGTGGCTGGACGGTAGATCGTCATCCCGTGGCCAAGTGGGGCATGAGTCTCCCAACAGTAATGTCCAACGTATTGGATTCAGCCCAGTCTGTAGAATATTGGGAAGAAGTTGTAGACTTGCCTACAGGATATAAACTGCCTTTAAAACGATCGAAGGTGTTATTCCAAGTTATAACACGGCTGACCATTGAGACTGTAGAGCTCCATTTTGTGAATGTAGATCATATCTATAGCAATACAAATCATGAACCCTCCCATTATATTTTAAATGGGGTGGTGCGAGGAATTGAATTAAAACCCACAGGATTCCCTCAACTGACAGCCGATGATGTGGTGAAATATAAATTTCTCATGACTTACGGTACGCCCAATGAGTTTGTGGATGGCTTTCATCAATATAAAAACCATGAAACAGTACTGAAAGTAAGGGAGATGGATAATAGCCATGTTCAAATCCAAATGAACAGTGTAGCTGTCGACGAAAAAATGCGAACAGCAATTGATGATATGTATTCTGAAGAAGGAATTGAATACCAGAAAAAACTCTTATTAAGAGCTATAGATTTTTGAATCGGAATTCGGTATGAATTGGCGGGGATTTCTTTTATTGCTTCCCATATTTGGGATGGGTCAGAATTTGATTGTATCTGAGATTGTCCATCGGGGCAACACCCTCACCAAAGATTATATTATTCAGCGTGAAATCCAACATCCTCTGCAAGTCCCCCTGGATAGCACGACCGCTATTGAAGATCAAAACCGTTTGGTGAATCTGGGTATTTTTGCTGATGTAAAATGGCGGGCCATTCCCCTTGAGGATATGACGATTCGTCTGGAATTTGAAATATTAGAGAATAATAAATTTTTTGGCGGTCGTTTTTTTGGCGGTCCTGCACCAGCCTATGATGAAAAGACAGGTTGGTCCTATGGTGGCGGCGGAGTCTTTAAAAATTTCCGTGGACGGAATGAACAATTAGGCGGTGGTATTGCGGTTGGGGGCCGAAACACTTTTGGTATCAGTTATCTCAATCCATGGATTACCGGCGATCATGTGTCACTGGCGGGAAGTGTGGCCCGAGCTGATTATCAACATCCATTCTTGCCCTACAATGTCATCATCAATACGATGGAACTCAATGTGGGTCGATTTTTTGGCTATACAAAAAAGGTATCCCTTGGGTTTGAAATTGAAGATATGACATTCGAAAATGATACCACTCGATTGAACTATCAGTATATTGCTCCCCAGGGATTTTTTCATTACGACACCCGTGATTTATATGCGAACCCAACAAAAGGAATACTCATTAAACAGTCTTTCAGAGGGCGGGTTGATTTTAAGGGGGAAGGCAAAAATAATTTTATATGGACTCAATCGTTTAGTATGTATAAGCGATTAAGTGAGATTGAAAATCCAAAACCCTGGATTTTAGCCTTGGGATTCAAAACCCATATTAATCTGGGGGACAAGGATCAGCAATTTTTGAATACCCTGGGGCAGGTTGGCTCCGTCCGCGGATGGCAATACCCCAATCGTTTAAATTATGATGATCGGGATCAAGTATACAGATTTGGTTTTCATAACATGACGGCGTCCGCCGAATTACGTAAAGTGCTCATTCCTCGATTTCCATTAAAGGGTCTTTGGGAATTTGGCTTAACAGGCGCTTTCTTTTTTGATTGGGGTGTCACCAATCAGACCAGCTTTGGTGATTTACTTGAGGTGATACCTGTGACCGGAACAGGGGTGTCCTTTCAATTCCAAATTCCATTTGTACCCATATTACGCCTTGAATATGGATATGGATTTTATGACGGTAAATTAGTGGACAAGGCCTTTCATCTTGCCGCCATCCATATGATTTAAATAACTATTTTTTAAATATCATCGCTTTGTCAAAGCGATTCTCTTCACCACTTCTCAACTTTTGAATATTACTCCGATGGGTGAAAGTAATGAACCAAGGTACCAACAAGCTAAACACCATCAATGATAGTGGGGCAGGATCTGTACTGAGGAATGGTGGAAGTATAAATAAAAATATAGGCAAGGATGCAGATGCCAGAATGGAAGCCAATGAAACATACCCTGTCGACACAATGGTCAGTACCGCTACGGCAAGACAAAAAGGAAACACGGTCGGGAATAGTGCAATAAGCATTCCTCCCAGTGTTGCCACCCCTTTACCACCTTTGAACCCACCAAATATTGTATAGGTATGACCGAGTACAGCAGCAAATCCACTTAAAATTTGCACCACGCCCAAGTCCGGAATAATTTGTGATTCAAATAGGAGGGGGGTCAATAGGGCTGGTGGGGCCCATCCTTTTAAAATATCAACGGTAATAACAACCAGGCCGGATTTCCACCCCATAATTCGAAATGCATTGGTTGCGCCGGCGTTTCCACTCCCATGCTCACGTATATCAATACCTTGGGTCACCCGTCCTATGATCATACTGGTGGGAAATGAACCAACAATATAACTGACAATAATTAATAAAATGAGAATGGCCATTTCATTCATAGGCAGAATGGATTAATCTGTTGAGGAAACGGATGGAAGCTTACCACTCAGTGATTCTCCAGGATCAAGGATGCCGCCGGAAATAATGGATTTTAATCCATCCTCAACACTGATGCCCGGGTCCACTGCATCCGCCTTGGGGATAATAATAAAAACACCAGAGGTAGGGTTTGGTGTGGTGGGGACAAATAGGTGGTAAAATACATCTCCCTGTTCATTCTCAGATTGATTGGTGACGAAGCACATGGTCCATAATCCTTTTCGGGGATATTGAATAAATACCACTTGCTGAAACGATTTCATGGTAGAACCAGAAAATGCACTGGTAATCTGTTTGATTGTATTATAAATCGTTTTGACCACGGGTAGCCTCGTTAAAATGGCTTCACCCCAATTAAAGAGGGTTCGACCCAGCACATTGGTAATGACCAGCCCCAATATAAAAATAAACACGAGGGTGAGGATGATGCCCAATCCGGGGATTTCAACACCGATTTGTTTTAGCATCGGTGCAGCCAATCCATCTAAAAATGTGAATAAGAATTTTAGGATCCAGAATGTAACTGCAATGGGTACGATGGCCAATAGACCGGCCAGGATTCGTCGTTTAATAGATTGCCACATGATTTATAAAGCGCCCTCTAAATTTAATAAAAAGTTTTTCATATCCAATCCGCCGCCATAGCCTCCCAATCCGCCGCCGGTGGCCAATACACGATGGCAAGGGATGACGATGGGCAATGGATTATTGGCATTGGCCGATCCCGTCGCACGAACAGCCTTAGGATTGCCTGCCCGTTCCGCCACTTCTTTATAGGTCAAGTATGATCCATAAGGAATTTGCTTTACTACATTCAGTGCCTCGGTTTGAAATGGTGGCATGACCAAGTCTAAGTTCAAATCAAATGAACTTCGTTCTCCTGCGAAATAGGCATTAAGTTGATCTACAACCGGTTGAAGCGCCTCATCATTCCGTTGGATAGGTTGATTGGGGAATTTTTTATGGATGATGGATTCAAATTGATCGATTTGATATTCAAAAATAATGTGATTCAGACCATTTTTCGATTGTGCTAAAAGCAATTTTCCGATAGGAGAATCCATTATTGTGTATTGAATCATGTGAGAATTTACACCGATTTTTAGATTCAGTCTTTAGGGATTGGTGATAATTCCATTTCTGTTGATTGTACCGGTGATCTGGATTGATAATTGATTAAAGACCCACCGGTAATGACAAGTCCGGCCCCGACCAATGATATAGGTGAAAGCGATTCCCCCAAAAATATCCACCCAATAAAAATGGCCACCATTGGTGGGAAAAAAGCTACATAACTTAACCGGCTCACATGAACGTGGTTTAGCATCCAAATATAAATACCCCAGGTTACCACCGTCCCCGGGATTGCCAAAAATAGGATGGCGAAAATATTGGCTCCATCCGTTGGAATGGTTTGGCCCGATTCAAATAAAAGAGAGGCGCATAGCATAATCGTGCCGGCAATAGACATCCCCACGGCATTCAGGTGAAATGTATTGATGACTGGTTTTTTGATTTTTAAATAAACATTTGGCCAAGCCGCCATGATAATAGCAAGGAGCATGGCGAATATCCCTAAAAATACCTTATCTTCCCCAAGGGATTCTCCATTATACAGAAGCATAACGGTTCCAATAAATCCGATGGCCATGCTTAATGATTTTTTCATATTTAAGCGATCATCTGGCAAATAAATGTGGGCCATTCCCGTCACACAAATTGGAAATAAACTCCATAAAATTGATCCCAAATTGGAATAGATAAATTGTGTGCTCCAATAGGTTAGTAAATAGCATAATGTATAGTTTAATAGGGTGAATCGGATATAAACTGATCGTAAATCAGGCATAATTCTAACGCGGTCGTTTTTGATAAAATAAATGATCCAAAAGATAGATCCTGCAATGAGAAACCGCATACTGATACCCCATAAAAGGGGCATTGCTTTCAAACTGAATTTTAAGAAAAACCAGGTGAGCCCCCAGCAGAGGCTCATAATGATGTATAGGAGGATTGTCTTTGTTTTCATGGTAGAATGATCGAGGAATCTAAAGAAAAGGATTATAAATTTATCTCATATTATTCGTATCCTACTAGCGTACGTTAAAATTAATACTATTCATTTAACACAATATATATGGTGAATTATGATACAAGTCAAAAACCTCATTAAAGATTTCACGCTAAATAAAAAACAGCGCAAAGAAATGGGTGATGAGTTTAAAGATACAAAAATCCTCCGGGCCGTTGATGATATATCATTCGAATGCAAACCAGGTAGAATATTTGGATTGCTTGGGCCTAACGGTGCAGGAAAAACCACTACACTCCGCATGATTGCCACCATGCTGAAACCATCATCGGGAACCATAACAGTCTCCGATTATGACACGGTAAATTCTGGTCAGCATGTGCGGGGAGAAATTGGATTTATGACCGGACAAACTGCTCTGTACGACCGCCTCACACCTACCGAAATGGTGAAATATATTGCGGATCTCCATGGTATGGAAAGATCATCATTCGAGCAGCGGAAGAATCATATTTTTGATATTTTGGATATGCATGAATTTGCCGATCGGCGTATTGCCCGGTTGAGTACGGGGATGAAACAAAAAACATCCATTGCCCGAACCATTATTCATAATCCCCAAGTGATGGTGTTTGATGAACCCACTTCCGGGTTGGATGTGATGACATCACGGGCCATTGTGGATTTGATAAAATCTTGTAAAGAAGAAGGGAAGACGGTCATTTTTTCAACCCATCGCATGGGTGAAGTAAACCAGGTCTGTGATGACATAGCCATCATCTTTAAAGGTAAATTATACTTCAATGATACGCTGGATCAATTCAAATCACAGATGACACAGCCCACATTTGAAGAAGAATTTATTCATCGTGTAGGGGAGGCCTAAGATGCGAGCACTCATTATAGCCAAAAAAGAAGTTATTGATATCACCCGTGATAAACGTACCCTCATCATGATGGTGGCCATTCCTTTATTGATGGTGCCGGTGTTGATGGGGACCATGATGAAGATTGTATCCTCCCAAGCAGAGAAGGCTTCGGAACGGCAATTGAAAATGCGGTTTGTGGGGCAGGAATACGCACCTGAATTGTATCAAGCATTTGCCAATATGGATAAGGTGATTATGCTCGATCAAATTCCTGTAGATAGTATTCAAAACTATATTCAGGAAGAGTATCTGGATGCCGCAATTATGGTTAAAGGAGATTACCAAAACCTAATTGATCAAAACGGCCAGGCAGGTATTCAAATTTTATTCAAAGGTACGGACTCATTTGGGACGGCCAAAGATAGGATCCAGTCTGTACTTAAGATATCGGAAGATCAAATCGTGAATAAACGAATGGATCGGCTAAAACTAAACCCGGATGTGGTAAAAGCCTACGATGTCCAATACATGGATGTGGCATCAAGGCAGGAGAAATTTGGAAAGTTGGCCGGTGGGTGGCTCCCTTATATTTTTATCATTTTTGGATTTATGGGCGCCATGTATCCTGCTCTAGATTTAGGTTCAGGAGAAAAAGAAAGAGGTACACTAGAGACCATTTTATCCTCTCCAGCCAGCCGATTGGATGTTGTGATGGGTAAATTTTTGGTCATCATGTCCGCTGCATTTTTAACAGCATTTTTGGCCTTGGGTGGATTGGTCATTGGTATTCAGCAAATATCTGAAATCCCACCCCAAGTGCTTTCGGTAGTGAATGATATGTTTACATTCAAAACCATCGCTATGATAATGACTCTGGTACTACCCGTATCCGCATTCTTCAGTGCTATGCTTTTGGGGTTATCGATTTATGCACGGTCATTCAAAGAAGCACAAAGTATTATGGCACCCTTAAATATCGTCATCATTTTTCCGGCGGTTATGGGGACGCTTCCTGGGATCGATCTCAATACCGTAACAGCCATGATTCCTATTCTTAATGTGTCATTGGCCTCTAAGGATATTATTGCCGGCGCCATGAATCCACTTTATATGGCAGAAGTATATATATCTTTATTTGGATTTGCGGCCCTATCAATTTTATGGTGTGTTAAAGCATTTAATAAAGAAAGCACTTTATTTAGGAATTAAGCTTATCATCCACCAGATTGAAATAAAAAAGCCCCTCGAATTTTCGAGGGGCTTTTTTATTAATTAAATATAAAGACTAATATCTATTTATTCGCATTCTCGTGGAGATGAATCACAATGGGACTTGCGATATAAATGGAGGAGTAGGTTCCAACTATTACACCAATGATCATGGCCAATGCAAAATTATGAATCACTTCACCGCCGAATAGCCATAGAACCAACACCACCATAAATGTGGTTAATGATGTGACAATGGTTCGAGATAGAGATTCATTCATACTGCGGTTTACAACACCCACATATGATTCTCTTTTTGATGATTTAATATTCTCACGAATTCGGTCAAAAATCACAATAGTGTCATTCAAAGAATAACCTACAATGGTTAAAAATGCAGCAATAATGGGCAGGCTGATTTCATAACCGAATAATGAAAAAATACCCAATGTAATCAATACATCATGGGTCAATGCAGCTATGGCACCTAATGCAAATCGAAATTCAAATCGAACAGAAATGTATAGGAGAATCAATCCTAGTGCTGAAATAATGGCCATGACGGCTTTCCCGCTGAGTTCAGATCCAATCTTCGGCGTTACTGTTCCTTTTCCTAAAATAAAATCTGTTTTTGATTCTGGGACGCTTCCAGGGAATGCCGCATAGAGATGATCCACGATCTTTTGGGCGAAGTTTTCAGGTGCACCTTCAATGTGGGGTACGCGAACCAATACAGCGTCATCACTGCCAAAATGTTTGATCTCTTCACGGCTGAAATCAAATGTTTGCCCGTCCACATTCACATCGCTCAATGCTGATCGCACGTTTTCTACATTCATGGCACCAGTGTATTGAACGGAAACCAGCGTACCGCCTTTAAAATCAATACTAAGTTTCGGTCCGCCATTCACTACCAGAGAACCTATCCCTGATAGAATAACGACTGCAGACAGAATAAGGGCCAGCTTGCGCTGACGCATAAAATCGATGTGTGTTTCTTTAATAATTCTCATATGCTCAACTTGGTCATGCCTTTACGGCTGGTAAAAGAGTTAAAAATGGTGCGAGTTACAAATATGGCAGTGAACATGGATATAAGGATACCCCAGAACAATACGGTGGCAAAACCTTTAATTGGTCCTGTACCAAACTGCCATAGTACCAATGATGCAATTAAGGTGGTTACATTGGCATCAATAATAGTGGTGAGTGCACGGTCGTATCCGCCGTCAACAGCTGCTTTTGGTGTTTTCCCTTTCCGCAATTCTTCTCGAATTCGCTCAAAAATAATCACGTTGGCATCAATAGACATACCCACTGTCAGGATTAATCCTGCAATACCCGGTAGAGTCAATGTGGCTTGCAGTGAAGCCAGTACAGCCAGTACCATGACGATATTCCATATTAATGCGAAGTCTGCGATAGATCCCGAAATGCGATAGTACACCAGCATGAAAACGAGAACAATCGCCAAACCAATCATTACAGATTGAGTGCCCCGTCTCACGGAATCGGCACCGAGTGATGGACCTACGGTTCGTTCTTCGATGATATCTACTGGGGCTGGTAAAGCACCGGCCCGAAGCACGATGGCAATATCTTTCGCTTCATCAATACTGGCAAAGCCTTCGATCAATGTGCCGCCGCCCGCAATTTTTTCGCGTATGTTTGGTGCCATATGCACTTTATTATCCAATACAATGGCCACTTGTCGCCCCACATTGGAGCCGGTAACGATGGCCCATTTTCTTGCACCATCTGAATTCATGGACAAGTTCACAATGGGTTGGCCTGCAGATGTAGATCCTTGTGGACCCAAATTCGCTTTGGCTTCTTCAACCACGCCGCCAGTGAGTTCTGCCTGATCTTCTAAGAGATAAAGACTATAAATGGATTCAACATCGCCATCCACGGTAGGATAATCCTGTGGTTTGTGGCTAAATAAAAATGCACCCCCTACGCTTGCCATCTTATCCTGAACCTCAGGAGTCTCCAGCATTTTACGGACTGCATATACATTTTTTGCAGGTACGCCGATTGTATTCCCCAAATCCCGCAGCATGGCAGAGAAGGGGCGTTCGGCAAAAATATCTTGACCCACAAAGGCAGAGTCCGTAGCAGCTGCATCATCTGATTCGCCAAACAAATCGCTTACGGATACGGTACCGTCATCTTCAGTGGATGTTTCATCTGAAGTTTGGGTTGCTATCTCTTTCGTTACCGCAGCAATGGATTCATCCCCTTTGAGCACCTGATCAATTTTGATCATGAGCTCGTTGGTGGTGGTTACGTCCTTTACGATATAGAATTCTAGAAGGGCAGTGCTTTCCAAAAGTGCCCGGGCACGTTCAGAATCCTGCACACCGGCCAATTCAACAATAATGCGCTGGTTACCTTGTTTTTGAATGGTAGGTTCGGCGACACCAAATTGATCCACCCGGTTTTGGAGGATTTCCAACACACGGTTGATAGCATCTTCGGCTTCTTCGCCCAATGCAGAGAGGATTTCTTCATTGGATGAACCATAATCAAAATAGTAGCGAGAAAGTTTTAAATTTTTCTCATTGGCCACATTTGAAAAAAGATTAAAAGAATCTGCCTCAGGCGATACTCTTAACTGATCCCGCACGGATGAAACAGATTGATTAAATTTGCCATCCATATTTTCTGCTAGGTTTTCAAGAAGTGTTGGAATATCCACTTCCAATACAATGTACATGCCACCTTTCAGGTCCAGGCCCTGTTTGATGGTTCGGGATTCTAACTGCTCTAGTTTTCCTTCTTCTCTTAAGGATTCTAATTCTACATCAGATAATCCCTGATATTGGATCGTTGGCCAAATGGCCCATATGGCCCATGTCAATACGAGACCAATGATCAAAAATCGTGGTGTTAGTTTGCTATTCATGTATCTTTAAAATTATAGGGTTAAAAAAGCCGGGGAATATACTCTTGGTTGAGGATGAGCGCAAGAACAGAGGGAATGGAAATGAAGTGCATGTAGGAGGCACTGAATAGTGTTCCCTTTCATTAAATCACATTTAATTTTTTGCCAACTTTGGTAAATGCGTGGATCGCCCGATCCAAATGGTCCGTCTCCATTCCGGCAGAAATCTGCACTCGAATCCGTGCTTCTCCCTTAGGTACAACAGGGAAAAAGAAACCAATGACGTAAATACCTTCGTCTAATAGTGCAGCCGCCATATTCTGAGCCAATACCGCATCATAAAGCATAATCGGTACAATGGGATGAATACCCGGCTTAATATCAAATCCTGCAGCGGTCATTTTATTGCGAAAATATTCTGTATTGGCTTCCAGTTTATCACGCAATTCAGTGGTGGCCGAAAGCATTTCGAATACTTTAATGCTAGCCGCAACAATAGCCGGTGCCACCGTATTTGAAAATAAATAAGGTCGAGAACGTTGTCTGAGAAGATCGATGATTTCTTTTCGGCCTGTGGTAAATCCGCCGGAAGCACCACCCAATGCTTTGCCGAGTGTGGATGTCCATACATCCACCTTATCCATAACGTCGCAATGCTCAGCGGACCCTC
>LSCF01000041.1 GCA_001577025.1 Fidelibacterota bacterium TCS55
ATCTTCCCAATAGGCATCAGAAAGAACTGCCAATAGCATTCGGTTCAATCCGGCAGATGTTTCAATAATATAGGGGAGGAAGCGCTCATTGTTTACTTGATCGAATACTTCCATTTTCTTCCCGGAGAATTCTTGATGGCGGGCCAGATCAAAGTCCGTGCGGTTGTGGATCCCTTCAATCTCGGACCAGCCAAAAGGAAATTCAAATTCGATATCCCATGCTTCTTTGGCATAGTGAGCCAATTCACCTTCACCATGTTCATGGAATCTAAGTTTGGCCGAATCAATGCCGAGCTGACTGTAAAAAGCCATCCGTTCATCTTTCCAATCCGCCATGGATGCATCGTCCGTGCCGGGTTTCACGAAATACTGCATTTCCATTTGTTCAAATTCCCGGGTGCGGAAAATGAAGTTTCGCGCTACGATTTCATTCCGGAATGCTTTTCCGATTTGGGCAATACCAAAAGGTACTTTCAGGCGCATGGCATTTTGGGTGAGCAGGTAGTTTACATAAATTCCCTGAGCTGTCTCCGGGCGGAGGTAAGCCACGTTCGCATCCTCTTCTACTGGACCAATATGGGTTTTGAACATGAGGTTGAATTGCCGTGGTTCGGTGAGATTACCTGTAGTGCCACACTTAGGGCATTGGATTTCTTCCCATTTTCCATCGTCTGGGTTGCCGTCAAATAATTCGTCAGCTCGATAGCGAGCTTTACACTGTTTGCAATCCACCAACGGATCATTGAAAGCGCCCACATGGCCGGATGCTTCCCAGATGCGGGGGTGCATGAGAATACCGCTGTCGAGCCCAACGATATTTTCGTGGAGTTGGGTCATGGCTTTCCACCAGAGTTGAGAAATATTATTTTTCAATGCGATCCCTAATGGACCATAGTCATAGACGGCGCCAAATCCGCCGTAAATTTCAGAACTTTGAAAAATGAATCCCCGCCGTTTACAGAGGGATACGATTTTATCGATACTCATGGGTGAGTGGATACTCCGTTAATTTTTATTGAGATATAAGGGAGGAAAATTAGGCTGAATTCACATAATAATGATTCATTTTATATGAAGCCCCACACCTCGTCCCATTCACAATCAGGACAATACTCTCCCGCCTTCGCTTTGGCTATGGACGGGTAAACAAGAACGGATTTAATTTAGTCGAGCTCTTTTAATTCCTGCTCAATCTCATCACTATAGGCAATGGTATCATCTGCATTTACTATGGGAGTCAGATTATCTTTAGACGTTCGCATGTAAAGGAAAATGATGGTAAGTCCCAGGCCGAAAATAAAAATAGGTGCAATCCATGCAAAAATATTGAACCCTTCTGCTTTGGGTACGGCCAACACACGCTCTCCATATCGTTCGGTATAATAATCCAAAATTTCCGCTTTGGTTTTTCCTTCGCCCACCATGGCAGCGATATTCAACTCCATTTCTTTATTGCCATGGTCATAAACTGTACCGCTCCAACAGCAAGTAGCCATGAGGCTCTGCTCTACATCAATGATGAGTTCACTTTTTTCTTGAGCCCAGATGATACCCGTGAATACAAGTATAGATAGAATGCGTTTCATTTCTTTTTCTTCTTTCCTGTTTTTCGTTTTTTCTTTCGGGGTGGTGCCGCTCGTTTTTTATCAATTAAAGCAACCCCATCGTCTAGGGTCATGGTTTCATGATCCGTATCCCGGGGGAGGGAGGCATTCACTTTTCCATCCGTGATGTAAGGACCATATCGTCCAGATTTAATTACCAATGATTCACCCGTGGTGGGGTGGTCACCTAATGTGCGTAATGCTTGTGGACCTGCATTCCGATTTTTGATGAGTTCCAGCGCTTCATCCAATTCGATGGTGAGGGGTGACATGGTGGGCGGGATGGTGCCATTTTTCCCTTTCCCCGCGGTCACATAAGGTCCGAAACGGCCATAATCCGCTTTTACTTCTTCGCCGGTTTCAGGATGTTTCCCCAATATCCGTGGAAGAGAAAGGAGCTTCAATGCCATTTCTAAATCTACATCAGCAGGTGATGTGCCTTTAGGAATGCCCTTCCGCTTACTGGTTTCACCCAATTGCACATAAGGACCGTAAGGGCCATTTTTCAATAAAACCATTTCTCCGGATTCATCATCTTTGCCCAATTCCCGCTCTTCATTGATTTCTTGATTTAATATTTCTAATGCTTTGTCCACATTCAGATCTCCAAGAAATACATCGGCAGGAATGGATTTCCGTACTTCACCTTGTTGAACAAATGGACCGTATTGTCCCACCCGAACCTCGATGGGTCCTCCATCGTGATCCAGTTGGACGGAACAGGCTTTTCCGATATCCACCTTATCCTCCAACATGTTTTCCAACCCTTTAAGATCATCGGAGCCAAAATAAAAGGCCTTCATAAATGGAACGGCATCCACTTCGCCTCTAGAAATGGCATCCAGGTCATCTTCCATATTTGCCGTGAATTCACTATCCACCAAGGTGGTAAAATGGTTTTCTAATAATTGCGTAACGGCCAAACCAAGGAAGGTGGGTGTCAGTTTGCCCCGATCCCGTTGGACGTAAGTGCGTTTTACAATAATATCAATAATGCTGGCAAAGGTGGATGGCCTGCCGATACCACGGGTTTCTAATTCTTTAACCAGAGATGCTTCCGTAAATCGTGCTGGTGGTTTGGTCATATGTTCATCGGCCGTTAATGTATTGCATACTAGGGTTTGGTCTTTTTCCATATCCGGGAGGATGGATTCTTGATCTTCTGTGATACCGCTCCGTTTGTCTGTACTCTCTACATAGGCGGCCATATAACCAGGAAAAAGAATGACCTTTCCATTGGCACGGAATTCAGATTTCTGATTTTCTATGGTCACCGCAATTTGCTTCACTTTGGCCGATGTCATTTGAGACGCCAATGTCCGTTTTCGGATTAAGTCATAGAGTCTAGCTGCGTCTTCGTCAATGGTACTCCGCACCGTATCTACAGAAGAAAATGTGACACCGGCAGGTCGGATCGCCTCATGGGCTTCTTGGGCATTTTTTACCTTTGTGGCGTAAGACCGAGGACTGTCCGGGAGATATTCTTTTCCAAATCGGGACATAATTTCGTTCCGAGCGCCATTCAATCCTTCTTCAGATAATGTGGTGGAATCCGTACGCATATAGGTAATGAATCCTCGTTCATAAAGCCGTTGGGCGGTCCGCATGGTTTTTCGGGCAGAAGAGCGGAGTTTCCTTGCTGCTTCCTGCTGAAGGGTAGAAGTGGTAAATGGTGGCTTCGGATGAGAATTTTTAATTTTTTCTTCAATATCCGAAACGGTGAAATCACCCTTATTCAATTCTTTCACCAATTCATCGGCTTGGGCTTTGGACAGGAGCAGTACCTTATCATTTTTCAGGTTACCGGTATTGGGGTCAAAGTCTTTTCCGGTGGCGATGCGCTTCCCATCCACGCGGATGAGGGTGGCGTCAAATGCATCATCCTTGGCTTGGAGTTCTGCTTTCAAATCATAATACAATGCAGAGTGGAAGGCTTGCCTGAGCCGTTCCCGTTCGATGATAATTTTTAATGCGGCGGACTGAACACGACCGGCAGAGAGGGAAACCTGAACGAATTTCATATTCTTTTTCAAAGTACTCCACAATACGCGGGATACTTTATAACCCACCAGGCGGTCAATGATGCGCCGTGCGGTGCGCGCCTCTACCAAGTCCGTATCAATGGCATGAATTTCATTCATGCCTTCTTCAATACCTTCTTTGGTGATTTCTGTAAATAAGACGCGAGAAATTTTCTCCGGATCCACTTCACTTGCAATATGGGCAGCGATAGCTTCCCCTTCACGATCCGGGTCAGTGGCTACCACAATTTGGTCGGTCTGTTTCGCCAATTTTCGCAATTCTTTCATGAAAGGCTTTTTATCATCCAACACTTCTTCAGTAATAGCAAAGTCATTATCTACATCCACGCCCAAATCAGCTTTAGGGAGATCCTTAATATGGCCTACACAGGCCATGACTTCATATTTGCCCCCAAGATATTTGGAGATAGTTTTCGCTTTCGAAGGCGACTCAACAATTAATATCGGTTTTGCACTCATAAAAATCTTTATTCCATTTCATTGGGCAGGAATCCAATATCCCCGCACGCACGTATTAAACTAAAAGAAAAAATTAAAAAGACAAAGAATTCATATGGGATGATAAATCGTCCAATGCCACTTTTTGCTGATCTCCCGTAGACAGGTCTTTTACTTCTGCCTGTCCTGATTCCAGTTCTTGGTCACCCATAATGATGGCATATTTGGCGCCAGCCTTGTTGGCTTCCCGCATTTGGGCTTTCATAGATCTCCGCAGTACATCAAACGCTACTGCCAATCCATTTTGCCGGAGGGATTCTGCCAATTGAAGCACCGTTGGTCGCACCGTATCACCCAACCCCACTATATATATATGGGGTTCATGGCCGGTTGATGTATCATCACCCATGGCCAAGAGGATCCGCTCCATCCCTGCTGCAAATCCGATACCCGGTGTGGACTTGCCGCCCAGTGTTTCCACCAATCCGTCATAACGGCCGCCACCACAGATGGCATCCTGTGCCCCCAAAGCTGTAGAGGTAATTTCAAATGTAGTGCGGGTATAATAATCCAGTCCGCGAACGAGATTGGGCGCAAGGTCGTATGAAATGCCCATTGCATCTAAGAGAGAACAAACTTCATCAAAGTGGTCTTTATCATCTTGAGTCCAGCAATCCGAAATGTTGGGGGCGTCTTTCAGTATTTCAATTTCGTGAGGCGCTTTAGTATCCAACATGCGAAGGGGATTTTTCTCAAATCTGTTTTGGCTCGTTTCGCTAAGATTATTCAAATGGGGAGTTAAAAAATCACGGAGGGCATCTCGATAGTCACCTCTGCATTGGGGTGAACCGATGGAATTCAATTTTAGTGAAAGTCCACTCAGGCCAACCCCATTAAACACGGCCATGGCCAGAGCAATCACTTCTGCATCAATTTCCGGATGCTCGGATCCAAATGCTTCTACGCCAAATTGGTGGAATTGGCGGTAGCGCCCTTTCTGGGGTCGCTCTCTTCGAAAGAGTGCGTCAATATAGTAGAGCTTGTTTGTTGGACTTTGTCCGCCCATATTATGCTGAATGTAGGCCCGGGCCACCGGTGCCGTCAGTTCCGGTTTTAGGGTAAGGTCTTCGCCGCCCTGATCCGTCCAGCTATACATTTCTTTGGATACAATATCTGTTTCTTCACCCACGCCCCTGGCAAACAATTCTGTCCGCTCAAAAGCAGGTGTACGAATTTCTTCATAACCATAGCGGCCCATGGTGTTGCGAATGGCCGCTTCCAAAGCCTGCCAGCGGTGGCTTTGATCCGGGAGAATATCCTGGGTGCCTTTAATTGATCGGATGGATGTCATTTATTTAAAAAAATTGTTTAGAATTGTTATCTTGAGATTACGAAGTATTTACTTTAACGGCACCATTTCCCCATGATTATTTTGATAATATTTTTACTCATTTTCTTCTGTTAAATTTTTCAGTAAGTCTTCTGCCTGGGCCTGAAATGATTCTGGAATATACAATTTTACAGAAACGCCAGGGAGGGCCAATGCATTAATATTGTAAGCGGTGCTCAAAAAATCCCCTTTGGTATAGCAGGGGATATCATTGTCTTTCAAAATGCCTTCAGCCATTTCTGCATAAACCGTACCGCTGAATTCAGCAATCTTGATCCAATTTTGTTGTGTATCAGACATATTATCTGTCAAACAACGAAGGCCGGCTGAATGCGCCGCCCCGCTGCTCTAGTTTCAAATCGCTCAAGTTGGGGGATTTGACATTCAGTTTTAAGTAGAGTCCTGAAGCATAACCATTGGGTGTCCAGTTTAAGCTCAATTCCCAGCAGTGGAGATCTCGATAGACAGAAAATGTATGGCTCACCAGGTTTTGATTGATGAGATCGAGGCGGGCATTGTATTGGACCTTCCAGGCCTCAGTAAGCTGGATGGTAGAATTAGAGGACATCCAAAAAGTCTTGTGGGGATTATTGGGGTTGGCATTGTTATACGAAAAACTGAAACTGGCAGAAGAACTCCAAAGTTGACCGGATGCCTTTTTATTGTTGCCGGCGCTTTTCCCAAACCCGGTGAACATACCGGCGAGATTGGCCCCATCTACCCGCTGATCGGTTTCGGTGGTATCCGATTCTTCTGTCTCATCTTCATCAGGATCAAATGAAAGGCGATTACCGGAAAAACGAAATCCCGTAGAAAAGCGGGCACTAATCAATCGCGGTGTGGGGATGCCCCCTTTGGTCTTGAATTTATTAACCCGCATATTTTTTTCTTTATCGAAGTCATACCAATCGTGGGTCATGGAAAAATCCAAATTCAGCTTTCGGCTCACATTGGCCCGGACGGATGAACTGATATTACTCCATTGAAATTCGTCTGCTACAAAATTTCGGCTTGTACCCATGCGCCAGGAGAATAAATCCTGTTTCCGCTCTTTGTCCCCATCCACGATCTTGGCCTGGAATACATTATTCATTGAGAAATTCATGGATTGATTCTCGCCTCTGGGCGTGCCCCCGGCAAGGGTACCGGAGAATCGATCAAAATAGACTACTTCGCCGTTATCCTGTTGAATCACTTCATAATAACCCGGGTCCATGCCAAATACTTCTTTTGAAAAATCCGGGCGATAGGAGTAGCCAATAGACGGTGATATGACATGACGAATGGCCTCCATCTTGCCGAGTTTGACCGGGAAGAGTCCATATATTTGGGTATTCATACTGATATTGAATGAACCGGTGGTACGGGTGGCAAATCCTTTCACTTCATTTTTCATCAATTGGCCGGATGTGGTATCGATAAATCCCGCATAGGTTCGGTTCACCCAATCGGATCGAAGTGACAAGCTGGGAGATACATTGAAATATTTGAATACCTTGGCAGACATATTAATCCCCGATGTATGGGCCATGATATAATCAGAGAAGGTATTGGTCATTACCTCTTCATCTGCATTCATTTTCCATCGGTAACCGGTCGTGCTGTCATTCACCGCAAAGGCTTCCGATTCATAATAATTTTTTAGGTTATTGGTGAACCGGGATGAATAATTGTAATTGATATTGTTATACCATTTTTTCTTTTTCGCCTTGGTGGGGAAGAGGGCTCGCTGGCTATGGGAAAACGCCATTTGAGGAAAAGTATTATTGGTAATATTAACCTGCTGACCGGCCCGGGATGGCTGGGTATAGAATGCAGAATTTTGATCAATTTTTTTCTCTGCCATGAGATCCCGCCGTGAAGAGAGGTTGATACTGAGGCTATTACGAGATTTGGGCCACCGCTTTGAATAGGTGGCATTGGATACGGCCTGTTGATTCAATCGCTGCTGCTGCTCAATACCGGTGCGACGATTATAATCTCCACTGGAATAATAGCTGGCATTGACCGCTGCAGATTGATTATTCCGTAATTGTTGACGATGGTTCCACCGCACCACATAATCGCTTTGGCGGTTGGACCATAAATCATAGATATCTTTATCTTCATCGGGGATGGCGCCGGAAAATCGCTGTTTGGTTTCTAAATCAAAACTGCCGGAATACTTATACCGCTTGTTGTAATTATTTTGAGAGCGCAGTGTAATCCCATCCCGATCGTAAAGACTCATGGTGAATTTCGAATCAAAATATTCACTGGCTGCCCAGTAATATCCCAGTCCATTGATATAGCCGCCCCAACGGGCATCGGTGCCGTAGGTAGGCATAATCCACCCGGAACGGCGGCCGCCCTTCTCATGGGGAAAGACACCAAAGGGCAATCCGAATATGGGAATATTGGCGACGTATAGCACAATGGGTCGTGCCACCACTTTATCCTCATTAATCATTTTCATTCGATTCATTTCAAAATGAAAATGGGGATCATCCAAATCACAGGTGGTATATGCAGCATGCTGGGCATAAAAAATGTCCATATCCTGGTTTCGAATTTCATCGCCGTGATAAAATCCATCCTCAGCTTTGGTGGTGCCTTTAATCACTTTACCATGTCGCGTTTCTAGATTATAAATCATGGTATCGCCCACCATGGGTTCTTCGGTGCCTTCTACCATGGATGGCCGAATCATGCCATAAGTAGAATCCCGTTTGGATTCAGGTAATGCTTTTAACAGATTATTTTTCCATGCCACATTGATGAACCCGGCTGTGAGGTTTACATTGGTATAATCAATGACCGCATCTCCGTGGAGGTCGGTGAATTCATTTAAGACGTCATATTCAATATCTGCTGATTGATACATCACAGGACCGTCTACATCTGCCCCGGTGGTATCGGGGGTATATGTCCCTTGAGAACCGCCGGAGACAAAAATCTTTTCCAAATCATTCTCTCCAAAATTCATGGTAATCGTGTCCCCAGATGCTTCATTCTTACCCTGATATACTGAATCTTCGAAAATGTGGTAAAGGGTAGTGGCCATTCCTTCTAACCGCATGGAATCTAGTTTTCCATCCACAAAAAATCCCCGGAGGACGGAACCGGTCATATCATCAGAAAATGAAAGGGAGTCTTCAAAAAAGGTCGTATCGCCATCCACCACTTCGAACCACTCACGAATACCTTTAGATGGGTGGGTGGCATGGGCCTCACTGGGTATGAATAAATTTTTAAGCACCTCTTCTTCATATTCCAAATAGATTTCACTACCGGATATGGTTTGCTCATTATCCACAATCTGGGGTTGAATGCGGAGAACCGTTTTCCCATTTTCCCGGTCATAGACAGCTTCGCCGCATGTGGCTAAGCGGCCTTCTTCTGTGATGGTTACATTGCCTCGAGCTGCGTAAGAAACACCATCCACTTCTGGTAAATCTACATATTCGATGCGATCGCCTTTAATGGTTTGTTGCTCTTGGACGAGGACAGCATTCCCGTTGGCAGAGCCACTATCTAATTCAGAAAAATAAAAAAGTGTATCTGCAACAAGACTGTAGGTGGTATCCCATACATGGGTATTGCTGTAGGCAATCATGATATCTTTTGGGGAATCCACAAAGAGGGAATCGCAGGTAAGATTTTGCACATCTTCTACCATAGATACATTTCCGAATAAAAAACCACGTTCCTTTTTTTGGTCGAATCGGGCCCAATCACAATTCATGGTCATGTCACCCTTGGTAAAAATTACATTTCCACGTAAATACTGCATGGAGACGCCATCCACGGTGATATTCTCTAAGACATCCGCTTGTTTTAATCGAAGTCGGTCATCTTGAGCAGAGAGGGATGTGAGGATGAATAAAAATATCAATCCACCTCCCCAACTTCTTTTGTGCCTTTGGCGAAAAGGCGTCTTCCCTCCTCGCATGAGGAGGGGATTAAGGGGTGGTGCCAATAATAATGTTATGATGCGGTGCACAATCATTCAGAATGTCTTTCCGGCCAAAGGTCCTTTAGCCGGCCTCGGATAAACTCTCCATATCCTAACTCTGAAGCATGATAAAAGGTTTCCTGATTTTCTTCATGAAAGAAATTCACGTATAGAGAATGATGTGTTCGGTTTTTAATAGGGCGATTTACTGAATGATTGTTGGGTTAAAATTTACGGTAATTCCATTTAGTCGTTTGGTGTAAACTTCTGCCTTCCAAAAGGAGAAAAAACATGAAATTCAAATGGCAAGTACCTGCAATGGCCATTCTCCTATTGGTCGCAGGTTGCAGTAAGGATGAAGAAGTGGAAACTGGTGAACTTATTATTGAAGATTTAAAAGTAGGACAGGGTGATCCTGTAGAAAAACATGATATTGTAACAGTCAATTATACGGGATGGCTAAAGGACGGTACAAAGTTTGATTCATCCTTGAATCCCGGCAGAACCCCCTTCCGGTTTACGGTAGGGGCAGGTCAGGTTATAAAAGGTTGGGATGAAGGTATCCCAGGTATGAAAATAGGGGGGAAAAGAAAATTGACTATTCCGCCAAATATGGGTTATGGGAATAGAGATATGGGAACAATCCCGGCAAATTCAACCCTCATTTTTGAAGTGGACTTACTTGGAATTGAATAAATAAAAAATATAAAACGGGAAGGATAAATAAATTTTATGTTAACCGTATTATCACCAGCAAAAAAACTCACAAAAGAATGCACTGCCATAGGTTCAGCGCACACAAAACCAGTATTTTTAAGTCAATCTGAGACACTGGTTAATGTATTAAAATCTTATGATCCACCAGGATTGGCTTCATTAATGGGTATTAGTGAAAAACTTTCAGAACTTAATTGGGAGCGGTACCAATCCTGGACCTCAAACTTTTCAGCTGATCTAGCAAGGGAAGCAATGTATCTTTTTAAAGGGGACACCTATGACGGATTGAATGCTGAAACATTCAATGAATCGGATATATCTTTTGCGCAGGATAATATTAGAATCCTTTCGGGCCTTTATGGCGTCTTAAGACCTCTGGATCTGATGCTTCCTTATCGGTTAGAGATGGGAACGAAACTTCAAAATTCTACGGGTAAGAATCTATATGAATTTTGGGGGGACCAGTTATCCAATGAACTGATTAAAGAATTAAAAAGTCATAAGGATAAAACAATTATAAACTGCGCATCAAATGAATATTTCAAATCGATTGATAATAGCGGACTTAATGCAGAAGTAGTTACACCTGTTTTCAAAGAATTAAAAAATGGAAAATCGAGAATAATTTCATTTTATGCAAAAAAGGCAAGAGGCATGATGGCAAGGTTTATAGTCGACAATAGAATTGATAAAACAGATCAAATTCTAGATTTTAATCTTGCAGGTTATAAATATGATTCTGCTTCTTCTGATAAAAACAAACTAGTATTTACCAGAATTCAACCATAATTTATTTTTTATAGGAGATTGTACGATTTAAACTTATTTTTTATCACAGACGGAAAATAGTTTCTACTATGATAAAAAAAATATTATTTGCTATACTGCTATCATCTGCATTTTTGATTGCTGATGATCTGATTGTAGATAAGACTTCGATCTCACAATATCAAACTAATAACTTTCTACTTTTTGATAACTATGATAGTGATAATACTTTAATTGGGATGGGTATGTATTCTGATACTATTGATATCTCAACTAAAGCAATTATTTTAGGTTCATCATTTTCACAAGAAGCATGGATATTTTCTGACCAAAAAGGGGCAAAAGAACAAATAATTATTGGTAGTGTTCCAACAAGTGTGCGTGGAGCAGATACTTCACCTATAATTGCTACATCAGGATTTGGGAAAAATATTCTTTTTGGATTTGGCGATGGGTCTGATTTTTATGGTAAAGACGTAGATAATGTTATTTCTGCTAACACTTGGCATCATGTTGCAGTGACCTTTGATGGAACAGATTACATATTATATATAGATGGTAATATTATATATACCTATTCAGGAGCAAGTGGTAAAATACCAGTTAATACGCCTATTAAATCAATAGGCTTAAGATTTCGAGGTAGAATAGATGAATTAAGGGTGTGGGATGATGTTAGGAGTGAAGCTGAAATAAAAGATAATATGACCACTAATTTATCCGGTAATGAAACGAATTTGGTCGCTTATTACTCTATGGATATAAATGGTGATTATCAATTAATTGATTCAAGCTCTAATAAAAACCATGGATCCATAAATGGCCCGACAATAATGCAATTGTTTTCATCAGATGATTGCACGAAATCAGATGGTTCAGCAAACTGTCCCTATCCTACAATCAACAGTGCACTTCTAGATGCCAAAGATGGTGATAGAATACTTATTAAACAAGGGAGGTATTCTGAATACATAAATATTTATCAAAAAAATAATTTGAGGATTGAAGGTTATCCAGGCCATGATGTAATGATTGATGGCACTATTCCATTGAATACAGAATGGGTACCGTATACTCACAATGGACATAGTATCTATAAAACCGTTATCGATTTTGATTCACTATCTTATAACCAATTGATCCGGGTTGATTCAGTATACTCAGTTTTTGTAAATGATCGATATATGATTATGGCAATGCCAGTGAATTTTAAAAATCCAACAGACTCAATTAATGGTGATCCAAGAGCTATTGATGACAACTCTCCAGCGTCAATTTATAAATACGGAGTAAACAAGTATTTAAACGCCATACATTCACCTGTACCCAAAACTTACGGGTCTGAAACAAGTTACGATTTGGGTTATCGTGGAGGTGAACTTGCATTCCTAGATACTCTTGAAGAATGGTCATTTGATCCTGGTACAGGTACCCTTTATTTATATCCAAGCGTTGGATTTATTCCTAATAAAAATAATGTTAGAATAAGGACAAAAGTAGGATTAATTGGAATGAGAGAATCTGATAATATGGAGGTTAGGAATCTACATATTTATTCTGGACCACTCAGTGCTTACGACTGTGATTATTTGACAGTAGAAAATTCCAAGTTTTCTTTCAGTACAGATATGTACGCAGATAAAATAAGGAATGGTTCTATTCTTGGTGAATATAGTTGGTGGAGAAATTTAGTATTTGAAAATAGTAATAATGCCCCACCTCTATCTCACTCACGGCATATGTATGCCACAATGGAAAATATTCTTTTTACCAAACATTCATGGTTTTCAGGTTCCCATCATTATGTCACCTCTACCAGAAACTATAGAACAGTAGGTGGGTCAATGGTATATGGACCAGATATATGGCGTTATATCACCGTGATGAATAGTAACAGTGCCGGTATTTTTGCGGGTTTTAGATCTTTGACCGAATACATACGTATAGAAAATATATTTGATTATGGTGATGGTAGCGGAATCCAGAGGAATGGTTCCTCTACTGATTCATCTACAACAAGATATTCTTGGATTATTAACGCTCCACGCTGGAATGGATTTCGCTGGAACAGTACGGCAAGCGGACACCACGCAGATATGCATCATATGGTCAGTATTGGAAATAGTCGTGGGTATCGACTAAAGGGAGATTGGCATGATACTTATCACTTGTTGGCAAATGATAATAAAAGGACAGATATAAGCTTGCCTAACTATAAATATCAGGGAATTGATAAAAGAACCCCAGGATCAGTAGGCAATGCAAATTCCAAAATAAAAAATTCTGCGGTTGATTTTGATTTTGAATGTATGGCTTTGGATTGTATGCCAGAAAGAGCAGCAGAGAAAAGCCCTATTCAATTAGACTCCTCAGGAATTTATTACTTAAGAAATATCACAAAATTCGATAATAGACGACGAGGTATAGAAATTAAACCAAATGGCGCTCCTTATTACAATCTTGATGTTGAATTAGCAAATCCTTGGAGTACTAATAAAGCATATTCTGATCAAAACCTATTAGATATTCACGAGGTTGGTCCAATAAAAAACAAAATTCAAAACTATGATTTTAGACCCAAAAAAGGTTCTGCCTTAATTGATGGCGGAGTCGTCATTCCTGGTATAAATGATGGCACAGATAAAACCTTTAATCACCCGCCTTCCTTCCCAGGTCAAAACCGCAAATTTATTGGTGATGCACCGGACATCGGTGCCTATGAATATGGAGATTCCGTGTACTGGATCCCCGGCTATCGCTATCCCCATCCCAGTGTTCCTATACCCAGTGATGGCGCAACGGATATTTCATTAGAATATGGTATCGCTTGGAATTATCCATACAAAAAAGATTATACTAATGTAAGTGCTACTGTAACAATATCGGGCCCAGGTGTAAACCGAACCAAAACATTTCAATACCCCAATAATGTATTATTTGAGACTTTCGAACCTGGAGGCACCTATCATTGGAGCGTAACAGTCGATGGGGTATCAAGCCCCACATGGAAGTTTACTGTGAAAGATCGCTCATACCCATTAAACGATCTTTCTATAGATACAACAGTAATTGGCATTAAACTTAAACATCCAGATAGTTTAATGGTGGTATCAAATAATCGATTATCGTTCATGCGTTTTGATATACCTAATTCAATTAATAGTAGTTATAAAATTGAACTAAACCTTATGCCTTATAAAAAATATTCTATGAGCGGAGGAATTATACTTTATAAATATGATTATAAGGGCTGGAATGAATCATTTAATAGTAAGAATATTGGATTTATTGACAAGAGCCTATTGACTCCAATTGATACAGTCTTTTCAATCACGGAAAGTCAGTTAATAAAGTTAGACTTAACTTCGTTGATTGATAATAATGGTGAATACTCTTTTGCACTTGGATCCTTGAACCCTGATGATAGCGTAGCATTCTACAGCAGTGAGAAATTATTAATCTCTACATCACAAACTAAATACAGGTGGGAATACCCTTACATCCCAGACAAAGATGCCTGGCCCAGTCTTTCATTTTCAAAGGACAGCTTGTCTATCGCTTATGACATACCATTGGAAAAAGAATGGAACCTGATTTCTGTCCCCTTTAAAGGCGTAAAAACCCGTCCCAAAGGGG
>LSCF01000042.1 GCA_001577025.1 Fidelibacterota bacterium TCS55
AGATGCCATTGCATTTATGACCCAGCCCATGACGATAAAATTATAGAGGATGGCAAAATATCCTGCTTTGAATGCTCGTAAGAAAGCGGCTGGTTTTCCGCTGTACCTGATTTCCAATAATTCATTATCGGTTAACACTTCGGCCCGTCGCCACAGTCGTGAAAAAAGGAAGACACCCAGAAGTCCGGAAAGGAGCATATTCCACCAAAACCAGTTTTGCCAAATGCCAGGACCACGGATGAATTCCGTAATGGCCAAAGGTGTATCGGCAGCAAAAGTAGTGGCCACCATAGAGGTACCTACTACCCACCAAGGCAGTGTGCGCCCGGAAAGAAAATATTCCTCCATGCTGCTAGCGGCTCGCTTCGAAAAGTAAATACCGACACCAATGGCAAAGCCTAGATAAGCGAGAATAATGAGCCAGTCAATGATATGGAGATTATCGGTCATGAATAGAGTTTTTTCAGATTTGCAGGTGGAAAATAGGCTGCCAATATATCACTGCATGTATGACCCTCCAATGCCATTCCTAAAGCACCGATCTGACACAGGCCTACACCATGGCCCCAGCCTTTCCCATGGAGTAGAAAATTGCCGTCTTCCGTTTTTTCAATTGTAAATGCAGAACTAAATAAGAATGAAGGAGACATAATATTCCTGATCTCATATTCTGAATGGATTTTTATTTTCTGATCATCTCTTTGGTTGTCTTCATATGTAATCAACAGGTCAGTAATTCGCCCAGATCTCCCTTTCTGCAGTGGAATTAAATCATGAATTTTCTCCACATAAATATTACGCTTATCTTGTAATGATTGAACTAGTTCATCTTGAGTGGCTTCATACGTCCAGCGATAATATTTCCCTTTTTCATCTACATCTCCGATATAGGTTTTAAGTGATGTTTCCGATACAATCTCAGGACTGCAAAAAGGCACGCCATTTTCATCTTCGTCTACAATTGATACCAAATATGGAATGGGTTCCCCATCCCATACGTGTTCAAAATTTTCTGAAATGCCGCCACAAGATTTGGAGTACCGTGCATCGCAAATGCGATCATCAAACATAATCACTTCACCAAAAGTCGCATTGGCACTTTGAATAGACGCATCGGTACAGTGGGTCATGCCTTGATAACGCTGGCAGCAATCATCATTGCAAATGTCGAAGCCAAGGTGACGGTGTTTCTGCTCAATATTGGCCAAAAGCCATGACCGGGCCACAATGGTTTGGGCTTTTAAAAATTCCGGAGGACATAGGGCGCTCATTTCTGATGTGGCCACGCATTTCAAATACGCTTCCAAAGGCAGTTCATTCACGGCCATCATTTTTCCATCTTGAATTGAAAATTCCATAGTGCCCCAATAGGATGCGCGAATTTGTTTCTCCCAATGAAAGCCTCGGCCAGTAGGGATACCATTAAGTATTAGTGATGGGTTTTCATCCGGAATAGATGGAATGATTTTTAGGGAAGTATCAATAATTCCTAATTCGGGAATAACTAGTTTTCCATTATCACAATTAATGGTTAACTGATCTGAATTTTTGCAAGACGGATGTAATTGGTTCCCCGTTTCAATCTCATAAAATTGGCTGTCAGAAAAGGAGACTACAATTGATGTCAGTTTGTCCTCAGGTAAAATGAGGCCCACACGAATTAGTGGTTCTTTATTGGGAATAGAACCGGGGATCAGCATTGGGACATCCAAACTTTTGCCCCAAGACCGATAATCGGCGCTGCCCTTAAATCTGAAAGTATAATTCGACTTGAATCAAACTCTCCATTCACTAAGAAATGATCTGAAATTGCAGAATGAGCATCAGCACATTGATTAGTTAATGTTTTCAATACAGCCTTGTAAGTGGGTTTACCTTCATCTGATTGTAAAAATTGAGATAATCGCTGACCAATCACAATTCGATCTAATAATGTACCAAGGTATGGATGGTCTGACTTGAGATTTCGATCGATAATAAAGGAACCACTCCAACCAGAATAAATGGTTGAAATCCGCTCAAATAATAATTGGCCTAATGCTGTACCGATTTCATCATCTGTCATGAATTCCCGTAAGGCATGAATCCCAGACATGGATGAATACGTTTCCAATGATTTTCCATCGGTCATTTTTAATTCAATGGATTTGGCGATCCAATCTGAAACATCATCAAATGGAACGAGATTCCCCATGAGCTTAAGTCCGTCGGCTGTACCCGTTCCACCGCCAAGATAATAAGCATTGCTAACGGGTCGAAATGCGCCATTTTCTCCATACTCTTCTCCCCAGACACACATGTCCGCATCGCTCTCCAGTATTTGAATGGGACGATCGATAGAAATCGCGTTTTCGATTTGTTTGCAAAAATCCGGTATGCGGGGTCCATTGGCCATAGCCGCAATGCCGCGACCATCTTCAGTTTTAATTCCCGGCATTGCTATGGCTAATTGAAATGGATCATTACCAGTTAAAGAACTAATCACTTCACATGTGCAGTCTATGATCACTTTTCCCTGCTGGCGTTCTTCCTTGGAAATTTCTGCATCCGTTTGTTGATCTAAGGGTAGTGAAGAAAAATCCTTATTGAAATTTGGGTGATCTGAATATTGAATGTCGATAGTGGGATCAATCAAACTAAAGGTGTTTTCATTCACTTGTTCTACGACACCCCCTGAAACTTTAGTGGCACCCCCATCTATTCCGATGACCTTCATGATAAACCAATCAGCCCTTTTAATCTCAAAATACGATTGCAGGAGGTCTCAATTTGTTGGGCGGTAATTAACCCCTCTTTTAATAATTCGTCCATGATTGCGTATACCTTTTTTACAATGTCCGGATCATAAACCAAGTTATTCCCAAAACAAAAAATATCGACACCAGCATTAACCATTAAATTGATCACAGTTTTAAGTTCATAATGATCTGTAATGGCGCCCATTTGAGGATCATCGCTAATAATGACACCATTAAATCCCATTTGTTTACGAAGCATCTTTTTTAATATTTTGGAAGAAAGTGTTGCCGGGTACTTAGGATCTAGGCCTTGATGAAATAAGTGAGAGGTCATAATGGCAGGTATAGAATGATTATCAATCAAATACTCATAGGGAAAGAGTTCACTTTCTGCCCAAGAATCTGAGACATTCACAAAACCATCATGGGTGTCGCCTGAGGCGCTACCTTGTCCCGGAAAATGTTTGCACACTGGAATCACATTTTGTTCTAAATGGGCATGGATAAATCGTTTTGCATGAGGGCCAATGAGATCAGGATCATGGGAAAAACATCGCCCTTTTTGAACAATTACATTCTCAGAATTTATGGGGAGGTCCAGAACAGGAGCAAAATTCATATTAAATCCGTGGATTTTGAGCGTGAATGCAATTTTATTAGCATGATCAATAGTATTGGATTCACTTTCTTCAATACCAATATTTTCCCAACTTTGTGAATCATTAAAACCATATTCCTTTTTTAATCGATTCACTTGCCCTCCTTCTTGATCTACACCGATGAATAGAGGAATCTCACTGAAAGTTTGAAGCGCAGCATTCAGAGATTGCACCTGTTCAGGAGATCGAATGTTATGAAGGGTGGGAGGGTTTGTCGTTACATTTTGATCATAAAGGATTACACCGCCTAATGTAAGTCCATCTAGAGATTGGAAAAAAGATGCTGCATCCTCTGCAGATGTACCGCGGAATCCGGTCATGATCATTTGACCGATCATTGATTTGATTTCTTTACTTGTAGATCGCATGATTTTGAGAAAGAAAAGTTAAAGATTTATGGGGGAAGTTCAGTTAATTTTTATGCTATGGTTATAAGGAATTTTATACTTTGTTTGGCACTGCTTATTTCAGCATGTGCAGGTCCTGGCCAATCTAAATCAGATAAAACTTGGGCAGAACAAACCCTTCAACAACTCACATTGAGAGAAAAGATTGCCCAGATGATGGTGCTGTCCGTTAATATGCGTTTCATGAATTATGAAAGCAGTCAATGGCAGGAAATTCAAAGGCATCTTGCCACAGATGGCATAGGTGTCCTCCACATTTGGTTTGGTGATGCAGGCAGTGCCCTTACCATGCTGAATGAAATGCAGGAAAAATCTAAAGTCCCCATTTTGGTAGATGCAGATATAGAATCGGGATTGGGCCGTCGCTATCCCGGTGCAGTGACCTTGCCGCCCATGATGGCCATTGCTGCTACAGGTAATCCTCAATATGCATATGAAACTGGACGAATTGCAGCAGAAGAAAGCCGTGCCGTTGGCATCCATTTTAATTTGTCGCCTGTGGTGGATGTCAATAATAATCCCAAAAACCCCATCATCAATACAAGATCATTTGGCGAGGTGGCCGATTCTGTGGATCGCTATTCCGTAGAATATATCCGCGGACTTCAAGATCACGGTATGCTAACCACAGCAAAACATTTCCCTGGTCATGGGGATACAGAGACCGATTCTCATTCCGCATTGGCTCAGATTCCCAGCGACTCTACGCGGTTGTGGACGATCGAACTGCCACCATTTCAACGTGCAATTGATGCGGGTGTGGATGCAGTCATGGTGGCCCATGTGAATGCACCGGATTATCAAGATCATGCAGAAGACCCTGCATCTTTGTCGAGATTTTGGCTGCAGGATGTATTGAGAGAAAAAATGAATTTTGATGGTGTCATTATCACAGATGCCATGCGAATGGGTGGGATTGTTAAAAATTATTCTGATGATTATGCACTATTGGCCACGGTAGAAGCAGGGTCGGACATTATTATTCAAAATATGAATTTGAAGCGATCCATTGATACGATTGAAAAAGCCGTCATGGATGGAACCATTTCCGAAGGCCGAATTAATGCATCTGCATTGAAAGTGCTTCAAATGAAGGAGAAAGTTGGCCTTCATTTCAATAAAATTATAACACCTGAATACACCCATCGTGCCATGGGAAAATCTTCCAATTTTAAAATGGCAAAAGAGATGGCTGAAAAATCCATTACGGTCGTGAAAAATGAAGGGAATATATTACCCCTTCAACCAGCACTGGATGAAAAACTCTATGTGGTTGACTTATATGATGGCCCGAATAAGCATACCGAGAGTAGCTTTACCAAACAGCTCAAAACAAATGGACGAAAGGTTGTTTCCTTTCAAATCGACAAATCGGATAGTGTTGCCATTGCAGATCATATTTTGGATCAAATTCCATCGGATGGGTTGGTATTCCTCAATGCTTTTGCGACACCGACTGAACATAAGGATGAAATATTTTTACCAAAAGTTGAAGCGGAATTTGTCAATCAGCTCATTGAAAAATGTGAACGAGTTATTGTAACTAGTTTTGGGAGCCCCTATCTCATTCAAGATTTTCCGGATGCCCCCGTATATATTTGTGCATATAAGGGGAGTGGTGTACTACAAAATGCCGCTGCAAATGCCCTCAAAGGCAAGGCAGATATGAAAGGGATTTTACCTGTGACCATCCCTGGGATTGCATCAAATGGAACAGGCATTCAGATTAAAGCAAAGCCATGGCCAAATGGTAAATCAAATTGGGAACCGGGCAAAACCCTAAAACGAATTCGTCCCCAAGAAATTTCAGCCAACACTGATTCCATTGAAATACTGTTAAATCAAGCTGTTTCAGATTCAGCTTGGCCCGGCGGGGTCTTGCTCGCAGCAAAGGATGGCCAAATATTTTTCCATGAATCATTCGGTTATCACACGTACAAAAAATCGGAACAGGTAACGCGTGGCGATATTTATGACCTTGCTTCTATCACCAAAGTAATTGCCACCACTTCTATCGTTATGAAAATGGTGGATAAAAAACAGCTTTCTTTGGATGGCAAAGTAGTGGACTATTTGACTGCATTTAAAGGGAAGCAATCAAATCATTTTAAACAAAAATCCAATACGACCATCCGCCACTTAATGACCCATACTGCCGGATTGCCCCCATTCAAAAAATATTATCTTATGGATGGGAACCTTGAAGCACGATTGGATTCGGTCATGAATACAGAACCGACCTTTCCACTGGGGGATAAAACCGTCTACTCAGATGTGGGATTAATTACATTGGGAAAAGTGGTTGAAGCCGTTTCAGGTGTGCCATTAGATAGTTTGGTAGATTCATTGATTTTTGAGCCATTGGGAATGGGTTCAACCTATTTCAATCCGCCAAAAAATAGAATGAAAAGACTCGTACCCACCGAATACAGCGAGCTCTATGGAGAGTTAATCCATGGATACGTTCACGATGAAAATGCACACAGCCTTGGTGGAGTCGCCGGCCATGCAGGACTATTCTCAACAGCAAGTGATTTGGCCATTTTTAGTCAAATGATGCTGAATGGCGGTATTTATGGATGGACGCGAATTTTTAAATCCAATACGGTTGACCAATTCACACAAAGAGCAAATGTAATTGAAGGGAGTTCAAGAGCATTGGGTTGGGATACGCCCAGCGGAAAAGCGTCTGGAGGTGTATTCTTGCCTGATGAAAGTTTTGGCCACACAGGTTACACGGGAACGTCTTTATGGATTGATCCAAAAAATCAGATATTTGTCATTTTATTGACCAATGCTGTCCATCCCAACCGATCATACAAAAGTCCAAATTATTTTGATTGGCGCCAGCGGATACATTCTGCTGTTTATGAATCGGTGGGGTTGATGGATAAAAATCCGAATCTCCAGTGGCGAAAATCTTGGGAGTAATTAAGGAAGAATGAAAAATAAATTATTTCACCGAAATCGATATTTTTTTCTTTTTTCTTTTTCCTTCTTCCTTTTATTATGTTGTTCAAATCCAAATGAATGGATAAACACGTTGCCAAAACCTTGGACATTAACTGAAGATCAAATGTCCGAAATCCTGCCTCAATTTCATAAACGATTTCCAGATTTTTCTGATCGATTAAAAGCATTTTCATTGTGGCAAGTAGGCAAGCCATATGAGCTATTTTGTTTAGGGGAAGAATCGGGAGTAGATACAGACCCTATATTTAGGATGGATGTTTCCGATTGTACTGTACATATTCTTACGAGTTTGGCCAGTGTCCAAAGTCAGTCTTGGGATGAAGCAAAATCCAACCTTATTGATATCCATTATAAGCCGAATAAAAAGGGAATATCAATTCCCACTTATAAAAGCCGTTGGCATTATACGACAAATCGAATTCAGGAAAATCCATCAACTGTTAATATTACCCCCTCAATTATTCCAGAGCAGGAACTAAAGTCCGTTTCAATTACCTTGAATGTAAAAGAAAATGGTGATGCATTTTTGGATCTCAATTGGAATAAACCCACAATGATTTCATATATACCCAATGGATTAATCAATTTAGATCTATTAAAAAAATTGCCAGATATAGTTGGCGTCGCATTTGTAAAAAAATCCTATTTCAAAATGGGGTTGGTGGTCGCGCATGAAGGGATGGTCATCGATCAGAAAAATATAATTCATGCTTCATCAGAATATGGAAAAACCGTAAAAATGAGCTTTATGGATTACTATTTCAGAAATGATGGTCCTTTATTTGATGGCGTTCTATTTTTTGAATTTCACCCATTAAAGGATTAACCCCATGCATTGGATCGATCTCACCATTATAATCCTATTCTTGGGAGGATTTTCTGCTTATGGATTATGGCAGAGTCGATATAATCAATCCACGACTGATTATTTTTTAGGTGGCAGAAACTTGCCTTGGCCAGTGGCCATGCTATCCATTGTGGCTACAGAGACCTCGGTCCTTACATTTATCAGTGTTCCGGGATTGGCCTACCGTGGGGATTGGTTTTTTCTTCAGCTTGCCCTAGGATATATCATCGGCCGCGTTTTAGTCAGTGTAGTTTTATTGCCCCAATACTTTAAATTGGGTGTTACATCCATTTATGAAGTTATTGGCCATAAATTTGGTCCGGAAATTCAAAAGGTAGCATCCGGTGTATTTCTTATCACACGCATATTGGCTGATGGTGTACGATTTTTAGCCACTGCAGTGGTGGTTCAGGTCATCACCGGATGGTCGTTAACATTTGCAGTCCTGATCATCGGTGCCGTTACCTTGGTGTATACGCTATCTGGCGGAATACGGACAGTAGTATGGGTGGACAGTATCCAATTCATCCTCTATCTTTTTGGAGGTGTTGTATCCATTATTATCGTTTTGAACCATCTTGATCAATCTTTGTTTGAAACTATACCCATCTTAGCTGAACAGGGCAAACTAGCCATATTCAATTTTGAAGGAAATTTTATCAAAGACCCATATTATTTCATAAGCGCCATCGTTGGTGGTGCTTTATTATCCTTTTCTTCCCACGGCGTTGATTATATGATGGTTCAGCGGGTATTAGGTACAAAGAATTTAATAGCAGCAAGAAAGGCCATGGTTGGGAGTGGTATTTTTGTATTTATTCAGTTCGGTATATTTCTCTTAGCTGGATCATTAATCTTTCTATTAATGGGTGGCGTTGAGATGGAAAGAGATCGTGAATTCACTTCTTTCATTGTGGATTATCTTCCTGTTGGACTAAGAGGTATTTTACTTGCCGGCGTTCTTTCCGCAGCTATGTCTACCATAAGTTCTTCAATCAACTCATTGGCATCATCTACTGTAACGGATTGGATCGGTGGAGAGCAGACAATCAGAAAATCACAAATGGTTAGCTTGGGTTGGGGAATTGTATTAATTGGGATTGCCCTAATGTTTGACGAAAGTGATAGTGCCATTATCATTGTTGGTCTGCAAATTGCTTCATTTACTTATGGTGGATTGTTGGGATTGTTTCTCATGAGTAAAATGCAAAAAGATATTCCCTCAGCCGCATTAATCATTGGATTGATCTCCAGTTTATTGATTGTCTTTTATTTAAAACAAATTGGTCTAGCATGGACATGGTTTATCGGTATATCAATCGTGGTTTTTGGGTTAATTACAACCCTTATTGAAAGAATTATGAGCTCATATGACCACCGTTGAAAAATCATTTTTATCAAAAAACAGTTATAAAATTAACCCCAACCATATCCCTTATATTGTTGTTGATAATTTTCCACGCCTAGGATTTTTAACCGCCTTACGGTTTTTAGAATGGGTGAATGAAAACCCAGAGGGTGTAATTAGTCTGCCAACAGGTAAGACCCCTGAGCATTTTATAAAGTGGACAAAACATTTATTGGATAATTGGTCCGATAAAGATTTGACACAATTACGTGAAGAGAATGGATTATCTATATCAAATAAGCCAAATCTAAATGGCCTCCATTTTGTTCAGATTGATGAGTTTTATCCCATTGACTCGGATCAGCACAATAGTTTTTATAATTATGATCAACATTTTTATATGGACGGGTTTGGCATGGATCCGATGAAAGGCCTATTCATTGATTGTAATACGTTACCAAAAGCAAATGGTCAGCCGTTATCAGAAATTTTCCCAAACTACAAAGTAGACTTAAGTTTGAGATATCGTGATCCGATCTCTCGTTTAGAACAAGCACAACAAAAAACTATATTCTTGGTAGATGAATGGTGTTCAGAATATGAAAATAAAATAAATGATTTAGGCGGCATTGGATTTTTTCTAGGCGGCATTGGTCCTGATGGACATATTGCCTTTAACATTCGGGGTTCAGATCATAATTCTACCACTCGTTTAATGTTCACAAACTTTGAGACTCAAGCCGCTGCTGCCACGGATTTGGGTGGTATAGATATATCGAGAAATCGCCTGGTCATCACAATTGGCTTAAAAACCATTACGGCCAATCCTGATGCAACTGCCATCATCATTGCTGCTGGAGAAGCAAAAGCCAAGGTGGTAAAAGCATCTATTGAAAATGATCTAGATATTAAATATCCCGCATCGGTATTAAAGAAAATAAGAGGGGGCCGATTTTACTTAACCCATGGTGCGGCTTCCGAGTTGGATGCCGTTGTTCAATATGAATTAGAGAATGAAGAGTGGACAGATGAAAAGACGCAAAGAGCCATTGTTAAATTATGTGAAAAAAATAAAACTTTTGGTCGACGACTTACTGTGGAAGACCTCAAAGCGGATGAAAAAGCAAAATTGATTCCAGATATAAATGAAGAAACTGTACCCAATGTATTGGATACATTTATGCAAAAAATAGAAAAAGGAATTTCAATTTTAGAAGATGAGACATTCTATCATACTGGACCGCACCATGATGATATTATGTTGGGGTTTTTGCCGCACATCATTCATTTGATTCGGTCCCCAAAGAATACACATTATTTTACAAACATGACGTCTGGTTTTACATCGGTCACAAATGGATATGTGAAAAAAGTCATTCAGCAGACCATGGCTTTCTTAGATAATGGAAAAATTCAGATGACCCAGTATCCCAATTTCTTTTCTGAAGGGTATCAATTAAAGAAGGATAAGGATGTTTACCATTATTTGGATCGAATTGCAGCCAATAACAAAGAAGGTCAAGCCAGAGGATTAAGTCACCGTGTGGTACGAGCCTTGGTAGAAATTTATAAAATTAGTACAGCAGATGAATTAAGACAAATTATGGTTCAAGTCCTTTCAGTTTTGGATGAATATTATGATGGTCAGAAAAACAATGCTGAGATTCAAAAATTGAAAGGAATGATTCGAGAATTTGAAGAAGAACTGGTTTGGGCTCATTATGGTGTCCAGGTAAAAGATGTATTCCATAAACGATTGGGGTTTTATTCCGGAGATATTTTCACAGAAAATCCAGAGAGAGAAAGGGATGTTGAACCCATCCTTAACCATTTAAAAGCATTAGACCCTTCTATCATTTCCTTGGCGCTTGATCCAGAGGGAAGTGGGCCAGATACGCATTATAAAGTCTTGCAGGTTATTGCAGAAGCCGTTCGATTGTGGGGGAAAGAAAAAGATTTATCATCCCTCAAAGTGTGGGGATATAGGAATGTTTGGTATCGGTTTGATCCGGCAGAAGCAGATATCATTATTCCGGTTTCCTTGAATTCATTGGCTATGTTGCGGGATACATTTATGAATTGTTATCTCAGTCAAAAAGATGCTTCTTTCCCTAGCTATGAAATGGATGCCCCTTTTTGCGATCTGATGCAACAAGTGTGGGTTGAACAACACAGTCTCATGCAGTTGGTACTGGGACGAGATTATTGGTATCAAAATCCGCACCCAAGGTTGCGTGCAACACATGGACTGGTTTTCATCAAAGAAATGAGCGTAGATCAATTTCTCAATGAAGCTCAACGATTAGAAAAATCCATGGAAGGACAAATCCAATAAATCACAGTATTATGATTAGAAAGATAATCCTTTCTCTTTTATTTATAATTATCTCCCCATTCGAATTATTGGCACAAATTTCTGTGCCTAAAATTCTTTTCGCGCCTAAACAATATGTATGCTATAAAGTGTCATCACCCATCCAACTTGATGGAAAATTAGATGATGATTCATGGAAAATAGCCGAATGGACGTCCCTTTTTGCTGATATTGAAGGTTCTTTAAAACCAAGGCCATTCTTCAATACAAAAGCAAAAATGCTCTGGGATGATCGGTATTTTTATTTCGGGTTTGAATTAGAAGAGCCCCACCTATGGGCCACATTAACACAGAGAGATACTGTTATATATTATGATAATGATATTGAAATTTTCATCGATCCTGATGGAGACACACATCATTATTATGAATTAGAAGTAAATGCATTGGGGACTGAATGGGATCTCTTACTATCGAAACCATATCGAGACCCGGGTAGTTCCGTGGATAATCAATGGGATATTGAAGGTCTAATTAGTAAGGTCTATTTAGATGGATCACTAAATGATCCATCTGATATTGATCAAAAGTGGACTATAGAAATTGCAATACCGTGGCAGGCGTTGGATGGCCAATCGGCACCATTAAATGATACGCAATGGCGGGTGAATATTTCCCGAGTGCATTGGGATCGGGATGTCATTGAAGGTAAATATAAAAAGGAGAAAAATCCTGCCTATAATTGGGTGTGGTCTCCTCAAGGATTGATCAATATGCATTACCCAGAAATGTGGGGCTTCGTACAATTTTCAGCGGAAGAAGTGGGAAAGGGTAATTCCAAATTTATATGGAATTCTATAGAGGATGGTAAATGGGCATTGCGGCAAATATATTATGCACAAAGAATATATAAAGTGAAGCATGGTGCCTACACAACACACTATTCTGAATTAAAATTAGACGGAATTAAATCAGAGCAATTTTCATGGCCACCCAAAATTGATGTCAATCCAAACCAATTTATAGCATCAATTATTGAAAACACGGGAAATCATATAATACATATTCGCGAAGATGGGAAAGTATGGGTAGAAAAAAAGGGAGATTAAAATCTCCCTTTTTTATTTTTGTGTCTAATTGGGTTTTCTATAATTAACCTTTAAACGGTCAAAACGTTTATACTGCCAATCCATTCTAGTAGAAAAATTCTCATAATTCCGATCGCTTTCCTGAGACCATAATACTTCTGCCATAGCACTCATTCGCGGTATGGCCATATATTCAACTTTCTCAGGTGTACTAATATATTCAGTCCAAACGTTTCCTTGTCCCCCCAGGATGAAGTGTTCCTTTTCAGGGTCGATCCCCGGAGGAACCGGATCAAATTCATATACTTTTTCAAGAGATAGAAACCCACCAATCGCTAGTGGTTCATTTTCTTTATCTTCAGATTGGTAATAATCAAAATAGGCATGAGAAGTAGGAGACATTATAACTTCATGCCCCGCATTGGCAGCGGCAATTCCACCATCCATGCCTCGCCAGGATTGAACAATAGCATCGGGTGCAAGGCCGCCTTCTAGGATTTCATCCCAACCGATTAAGTTTTTCCCTAATCCATCTAAGACACCTTCAATCCGTTTTATGAAATAACTCTGAAGCTCATGTTCATCTTTTAATCCTTCAGCTTGAATTCGTTGCTGATCAAGGTCGTGTTCTTTCCAACGGTCTTTAGGACATTCGTCTCCACCAATGTGGATATACTTACTGGGAAAAATTTCAGCCACTTCCGTTAAGACTGTTTCAAGGAATTCAAATGTAGATTCCTTTCCAGCGCAAAAGACTTCTTTATGAACGCCCCAAAGTTTTGCAACCGTATGTGGACCACCTGTACAAGATAGTTCAGGATATGCTGCCAGCACTGCTCGCGTATGTCCGGGCATTTCAATTTCAGGGACGACAGTCACATACTTTGTTTGGGCATAGGCCACTACTTCTTTCATCTCGGCCTTGGTGTAATATCCACCATATTTTTTCCCATCCCACCTACGTGGCTTATCTCGATAATGACCAATTAATGACTCATCACGATAAGCACTAATTTCAGTCAATTTTGGGTATTTGTTAATCGCTACGCGCCACCCTTGATCTTCAGTAAGGTGCCAATGAAAAATATTCATTTTATGGAGAGCCAAATAGTCGATATACTTTTTAATAAACTCGACATCAAAATAATGTCGCCCCACATCCAGGTGCATACCACGCCACTTAAACCGAGGTTCATCTGAAATCGTCAGGTGAGTTAATTCAATACCACTTTCTAATTGAACGCCTGAGTCTAATAATTGGTACAGGGTTTGCATGCCATAAAAGATTCCATTAGGCGCAGAGCTATTCATATTGATTCCCGCATCGGAAATAATAATTTCGTATCCTTCATCCCCTAGGGCCTGATTTTTGGAATCTACATTTAAGAAAATGGATTGGTCTGATTCACCTGTAAGATTGAGATTGTAGGTTGTTTTTAAGGCGGATGACAATTCCGCTGTCAGCGTCTCTAAGTCATGGTGGCCCCCATTATGCTGGATGCCCCATAGATTTGTTAAAATTGTTTTACCAGTAGATACATCAATTGATTTAGGAAGGGGGACGAGCCCCAGCTGGTTAATTGATGGTTTTGTATTACATCCCATCATAGAAATTAGTAACAAAACAATGATTGTATTGATTCTCTTTATAAACATTTTTTATATCCTCATTTTTTGACCAGGCTTTGAAAAGTTAAAGCCCGCTTTTAGTACATCTTCTCTTGCTTTTGAATCTTGAGCAGGTGTTAATATAACTCTATCAAATCTTCCTGGCCTCATCAAAGCAGGATCTATTATATCTGGCCTGTTGGTTGCTGCCATCACAATAAGATCATTCATCTCTTCCAACCCATCCATTTCAGTCAATAATTGATTTACTGCATCCATCCCTGAAGATATTCTTTCAGTATTCATGTGTCTTGCAGATGCAATTGAATCTATCTCATCAATGAAAATAATTGAAG
>LSCF01000043.1 GCA_001577025.1 Fidelibacterota bacterium TCS55
ATTACCGGTTCTTCAAAAGAGACCCAACGGGATTTCGGACCTCGGTTATATTTTATTTACATTCCCCTCTTGTCCATGAGATTACCCCCGCATTTTCCGCTACACAGGCATTACCATAGGTTTTATTGTCGCATCCGCAGACGGGATCATAAATCTTTGTACAGGGGTCATTTTTTATTTTGCTTTCGTCAATACAATTATCCCTGGTTTCTTCACAGCTGAACAACGTTATGGCTGCTAACATAATCAGGAATGGTTTCACTGGTCTTGCTTGGGTGTAATATCGTGCCAATGGCCGTGTTCTGTGGACCATTCCTTACCTTCGGGGACGGGGCCATCAGGCTGGGGAATATTCAGGGTTTCCTGTTGAACAGGCGAAGTCTGACTAGGTGCAGTTGAAGTTGCTGCATCATGCCAATGACCATGTTCAGGAGACCATACTTTTCCTTCAGGCACTGGTCCTTCTGGTTGTGGCACATTTAGGCTTCGATCAACTCCCAGTGGTTTCGGCGGGATTGGTGGTCTATTCGTATTGATGTCATGGTAATGGCCATGTTCTTCTGACCACACTTTTCCTGGGGGTGCAGAACGTGTATTCCCGTTATTTGCGGAAGAAAAAACATCTTTAAAAAACCAGACTGCTACCAAGGCAATTGCGCCATAAATGCCGATTTTTTTCCATGGGGATTCTTTTGATTTCAACCCATGGCATGATTTATATTTTTTACCACTACCACAATGACAGGGGTCATTTCTATTTATTTTCATGATGTTTTCCTTTGGTGATCCCGATGGAGATAGGCCAGTTCCACATATTTTTTCGCCCATTTTACATTTTGATCATAGGTTGATTCGGACAATGTTTTAATTGTTTCTCCTGGGAGGCCCACCACCAATCCATAATCGGGAACGGTCATGCCTTCTTTTATCAAAGCGCCGGCACCAACTACAGCGCCTCTGCCTATTGTGGCCCCATTCATGATGATGGCACCCATACCAATAAGGGCGCCGTCATTAATCGTACAACCATGGATAATGGCATTATGTCCTACCGTCACATCATTCCCCACGACGACACCTTGATCATTTTCCAAGTGAATGACGCTATTGTCTTGGATATTGGATCGTTCTCCAATCACAATTTGGTTAATATCTCCACGGCAGACTGTATTGTACCAAATAGAACTGTCTGCTTTCAGGATGACATCCCCGATGATTCGTGCCCCTTCGGCCACAAAAGCCAATTCATGAATCTGAGGTGATTTGATGGTGGTGTTTTCTCTTAAATCTGATTTTTCCATAGCTATATACTAATCTGTCTATACCGATATCGCAAAAAGAAAGTCTGACATAATCCAGCAATGACAAATGCATTAATGGCCCAATATATCCCCGGCATAGTGGCCCAAACCGATCCGGCCCACAGCCCCAATAGAGCAACACCAACATAAATCATCACCGCTTCACTGATGCCTTTTGTTTCATGATGGTGAACCAGTAATCCGCCATACCATGATTGATAGACTTGATAGCCCGGCATCAGAATGGCAAACATAATGGTGGTGGATGCCATCCGGGTTAATTCCGGTGATATGCCTGTCACATACTTAAACCAAAATCCTCCCAACGGTGTAAATGCAATCAGGGCCAACAATCCCATGGTAGATAGTGCCAATATTTTAGCAAAACGAAAGAGTTGCGTTTTTCCTTCTGGCACTTCGGCCAGGCTGACCACCACTTCATTAAAAGCAAAACCCATCCCCCGGGTGAGAAAAACCAACCCATAGACCACGGGCCATGCAGCCAGCGAAGATAGGGCTTCAGGCATGCGGCTCATCCCCGCGGCACCGGCAGGGTGGATTAACAATGTCATCAGGGGCGTCATGGCCAAGGGCAAATAAAACCGTGTGAATGACTGCCTCGTTATTGGTGGTGCGTCACTGGATTTCGGCAACCTATTATGGATGATGGGTTGAACAGCCGTATGGGCGTAGAGTGCTTCCACAGTAACAGAAATCGCCACAGCACAGGCGCCTACCACCACACCCGAAAAATCTGTAAAGCCATACCCAATCGTTAGAATAGTCACCAATGAGGTCAACCGAACCGCGGTCCCGACTGCGACGGCTTTGGAATTCCCATATTTAATCATGGTGCCTTGATTCAATCGACGCCAAGCTATCATGAATGTCCATGGGGTCATGATCTGAAGTCCAATCCTCCCGGGCTCAATGAGGGCATCCGGTACCCGGAGAATGCCTTCGGCCAATCCGTAATATAAGGGTGTGAAGGCGACCAACAGATGAAGGACCGACAACACCAAAGACATGATGAGCATATATCGAAAAAGGGTTTGATAGGCGAGTCGATCCTTTACCAGAGCTGTGCTGGCAGTGAGCAGCATAATGATAGGGCCTTCGATGGCCAATGATATGGGATAAATGAGCGAGCCCCACGAAGCCAGTGTAATCTCTGGTGCAGCCATACGGGCTACAAAGGCAGTAAGCATAGGTGTTTCCACTCCCATGAGAAACCAACTACCGGCCAGAGGTAGCCAAAGAGAAAATATACGCTTTAATGTGAGGGGGCTTTTACGATCCATAGGTCTAAATAGTGAATTGAGGCGCAGAAATTAATACGAGTAAGATCTAACCACTATTCATTATAATTTGAATTATATTTTGTGCAAATTAATTCATCATTTAGGAGGTTTTAAAAATGATTAATCGCAGAAAATTTATACAAACATTATCCCTAATGGGGATATCCACTACATCGGCAAAATCAAGGCTCATGGCCAAACCGGCCAAACCTAATTCTAAAGACAATCCCATTATACTGTGCAGTCGCGGTGAACAATGGGGAAGAAAAGTGTTAAAACCTGGATGGGATATTTTGAGAAAAAATGGGGAATTATTAGATGCAATTGAAAAATCTGCCAATGTAACAGAATTAGATCCAAATGATACATCTGTTGGCTATGGTGGACTACCGAATGAAGATGGGGTTGTACAATTAGATGCGCAAATTATGAATGGTCCTGATCATAATTGTGGGTCTGTCGCTTGCCTTGAAGGAATCAAAACACCTTGCTCAGTTGCCCGATTAGTGATGGAACGTACAGATCACATTCATCTCGTCGGTAAAGGCGCACAGGATTTTGCCAGAATGCACGGTTTTAAAGTTGAAAATTTGTTAACCGAAAGCACCCGGAAAATTTGGGTGGAGTGGAAAGAAAATCTCTCCGATAAAGATGATTACTTTCCACCTGCTGATGGCAATTATAATCGCGATAGAAGTACAGGGACGATTAATGTCTTAGGCGTAAATAAAAACGGTGATGTTGCAGGCATTACAACAACAAGTGGTCTTGCTTGGAAGATTCCAGGTCGCGTTGGCGACTCTCCTATAATTGGTGCCGGACTTTATGTCGACAATGAAGTTGGTGCTGTTGGCGCTACAGGTAGAGGTGAAGAAATGATTAGATCATGTGGGTCGTTTCTTGGCGTAGAATATATGCGTAACGGCATGAGCCCTCAAGAAGCATGCGAAGCTGTTTGTAAACGGATTATTGATATTAATGGAGGACCATCAAAGGTTGATTTCAATGATAAAATTGTTGCCCTATCAAAAGATGGTGAGGTTGGTTGCGCTGCAATTCAGGGTAGAAAAGGCGGCGAGCCAACAGTAGCCACTTGGTCTAAAAAAGGATTCAAAGCGACTAAAGGTACTTATCTTATCGAAGTATAGTTAATACTAAAATAAAGTATTGGTGCTAAAATGGGGATTAGAGAGGAATGTTGCGAAAATCAAAAATTAATCATCTAATATGATTATGAAAAGATATTCGATCTATATCTTGAATGTTTTTTTATCGGTGCATTTATTTAGCCAAGAAAAAATAACTTTTTCCAGTGCCAATCCATTTGGGTTTAGAGATATTATTACCAATTTAGATGACCTTAGAACCCAAGAAGTATATGGAATATTAAAAACACCTAATGGAGATGGCCCCTTTGCTCTTGTGATCGGTGTAGCTGGTAGCCTCGATTGGGCTGAACACCATTTAGAATACATGGAAATGTATCGCTCGATGGGGATCGCAACATTTGAACTCCAGAGTTTTGCAAGCCGTCAGGTTCAATCTACAGTGGGGTCCCAAGTAGAGGTCACTACCGCAATGATGGTACTTGATGCATATCGCGCCTTGGAAACACTGGCCAGACTTCCTCAGATTGATAAAGCAAGGGTTGCCATTACAGGATGGAGTTTAGGCGGCGGTGTCGCGCTGTTTTCTGGCTGGCGACCTGCCGTCGAAAAAATAACGCAAGAGGTTCAATTTGCTGCGCACCTTTCTATTTATCCTCCCTGTATAGTGGAGCCCGAAGTGCTAAATTTTACAGATGCGCCCATGCATATATTAATTGGTGAATTAGATAACTGGGTGCCAGCGGCTGCCTGTCAGGAACTGGTACCAAAAATGCAAGCGGCAGGGGCCAATATTGATCTGACTGTTTTCTCCGATGCCCATCATTCTTTCGACCGAATAACGCCCATTGCTATAAAAGAGAATGGCTATAAATTAGAAGACTGTCGATTTAAGATGTCAGAGGATGGTGCGGTATTGATGAATTTCTTTAATATTCCCATGACAACACCATTTAGACAAAAACTGGCTTTAGCTATGTGTGCGGAACGTGGCCCGACAATGGGAGGCAATCTTCAAGCTCGTCAGGCATCATTTGACTTGGCACGTAAATTCATGGGGAAACATCTTTTAGGAAACTAAACCTTTATGGGACTGTGCTCCCTCCTTTATATCCTGTCACAACACGCATGATGTGGGATGCTTCAATCATATTTTTTGCTTTGTATTCGATAGTATGAGAATCGGTTCGTTCAAACATATCCAAATAAGCCAAAATCTGAGATGGCTGATAATGCTTAAAACTCACGGATACGGTTAGAGGTCCACGAATCTTATAGGGTTTATATTTTTTAATGTTCTTTACTGCAAAAGCAGTCTTCTCCGCTATCAGATCATAGGCTGCTTCCGGATGTAGCGTCTTTGCTGAATGAAAGCTAATGCTTTCTTTTACAATTGCTCCTTCTGCATTTCCAATCAAACTTTTGACTTCATTTACAGCAGCATCATCTCCGGATACCATAATTACAGGAACGTTGAATTCGCCAGCAATAGCTGCATTCCAAGATCCTTCTGTCATGGGTTTTCCATTCACCTTTACAGAGGTCAAACGTGCGCTGGAGAATGTATGGGCTCGGACCCCTTCCTTATTGTCAGTACTTGAATGGTAACCTGTAAATATGACACCATCAAAACTTTCATCAATACCCTCCATCATGCCTAGAGGTCGCGGCCATGAACGGATCACTTTTATGTCTTTAGGCAATTTTTCGATGAGCAAATTCTGTCCATTCCCATGTGAATCGGCCACTAGAATTTCTGTGGCACCAGCAGATCGAGCTGCTCTGATTGCCGCATTCACTTCTCCTGTCATGAATTCCCGAAATCGATTGTATTCAAATCCACCGGGGCCCAACTGTTCGCCTGTTACAGCGCCCACCACACCTTCCAAATCAGCGGATATATAAATCTTTTTCCCCTGACCAAAAAGACATGATATAGCCATAAGTCCTAAAATTATTCGATGCATTTTATTCTCCTTATTCCAATTAATTGGATCAAAATTCCCTATAAAGTATAATGGTGAACAGAAAAATAATCATCAATTGATTTAATTTTATCATCTCATGTATTTGACAATAATATTATATATTCTCGGATGAAAATAAAAAGAATTATAGCTTACCAGGTGGATCTTCCTCTCCATGAAGGATCTTACAATTGGTCCGGCGGAAAATCGGTGGATGTCTTTGATTCTACCATTGTAGCGATCGAAACAGACGACGGCCGTGTGGGATATGGTGAATGCTGCCCACTGGGCCCATTTTACTTACCTGCCTATGCAAATGGAGTGCGATCTGGAATAAAAGAATTAGGTCCTCACTTAATTGGGGAGGATCCTACTCAGACTTCAAAATTAAATTTGATTATGGATCGGTGTTTAAAAGGTCATGCTTATGTAAAATCTCCCATTGATATGGCCTGTTGGGATATAAAAGGCCAAGTGGCGGGCATGCCCGTTTGTGATCTGTTGGGTGGGCGGTATGATAAAGATTTTGTTTTATATCGGGCCATTTCCCAAATCGAACCGGAAGCTATGGCAGCCAATGTAAAACAATATCGCGATGAAGGCTATCGACGATTTCAGCTAAAGGTAGGGGGTAATCCGGATGAAGATATTGAGCGCATTAAATTGGTGGCCAATGTGCTGGAATCGGGGGATAAACTGGTGGCGATGCCAATACGGGGTGGCTTATGCATGAAGCAGCGAGAGTCGTCCGCGCTGTGGATGATGTGGATGTATATATCGAACAACCCTGCGAATCTTATGAAGAATGCCTGGCCATCCGCCAGCGCACCGCTCACCCTTTCGTGTTGGATGAAGTGATTGATGGGGTGGATAAAATTGTAAAAGGGCATGGGGACCGGGCCATGGATGTGGTGAATATCAAAATCAGTAAATTTGGCGGATTGACCAAAGCTGTCTTGGCCAGAGATCTCTGTGTGCAATTGGGTATTGCCATGACCTTAGAAGACAGCTGGGGCGGGGATATCACCACCGCTGCCATTGCCCACTTGGCTCACAGCACACCCACAGATTATTTATTCACCGCAACGGACTTCAATAGTTATGTCACTGTTAGCACCGCCAAAGGTGCGCCTCAGCGACATAATGGGCGAATGGCCGCATCCACCGAATCGGGTTTGGGCATTGCACCAAAAATGGATGTATTGGGTGTGCCGGTGGTGGATATAAAATAGGTAATACTTTTTAAGGAGGAAGTAATACAATATTTTTTCGGTTATGGATATATCTTATTTCTGTCGCATTGAATCGAAGTCGTGGTTTCCCGATTCATCGGGACAGGCGCGACTTCATCTCACCACCGAATTCTTGCCGGTCAGTACCCATGGTCTTATAAACACAAAACCCCGCAGAAATGCGGGGTTTTGTGTTGTTTATGTGGCTCGGGACGGAATCGAACCGCCGACACAAGGATTTTCAGTCCTCTGCTCTACCGACTGAGCTACCGAGCCTACACAGCATTTTTTCTTCAAAAAATGCCCGGAAAATTAGTCGAGGGGATAGTCGAATTCCAAATGGATTTCTATATGTAATCAATTAAAACAAATATGATACATTAATCAGAAGTCGCCCTGTATTCACCGCTTCAGTTGCACCAGAGGGTGTATACCCATCACTCGACTTCTTTTCCCACTGGGCGCCCATGTAAGTGGCATCAATTAAAATGGCATCATAGAGCGGAACACCCACCCCAAATGCAAAAAAATTCTGATCTACCTTACTGTCCCCATCTGGGGAAGGAATCACGCCGCCGCCACTGCGCAGGGTAATCCCAAACTGTTTGTTAATCTCCAGCAGATATTCCATACCTGCTCTCAATTGAACGACGGGCCGGTATTGAAATTTCAATTGTGAATTCTCTTCCGATAAATATTCGTAGTCTTCTGATGCACGATCCACATCTTTCAAATCAAATTGGGTGGCACCCCAATCCTTAAATCGCAAACTGGCATGGATGGCCAATTTAGAAACGGTTAAACTCAGACCTACATCCGCCACCAAAGGCATCTTTACTTTATAGTCATAATAGCCGATCACATTTTCAGCTGCATTCTCTCCATTGTCAAAAATGAGGTTTTCGTCGGTCCCGTGCTGCTCTTCTACCCGCAAGGTGAATGGTAGGGATAGGGCCATCCCCATGTGAACCCATTCATTGATGGCTTGCTTAAATCCGCCACGGATCTGCCATCCGGATGTCTGGGTAATCAGGGATTGCACCAGTTGATATTCATGAAAATCCGCCGGGAATTGGGTATATCGATTCTGGATATCCTCCTGGCCAAATTTGAATTCGTAATCTTCTCTGCCGGTGATTCGGGATATGGACAATCCGCCGGATGTGGTTGGCGAGAGGGCTACCCCAAATGAAAAGGTCAATTGCTGGAGGCCTCCATTGCTGATGACACGCTCACTCCTCTCCACTTTTTCAGAAAATTTATGTTCCTTTTCTTTTCCATCCACTGTGATGGGAAACGCCAATTCATTATCCTTTAAGCTGAAACCGGAAAATGACATAATACCGACATAATGGACGATTTTATTATAACCCAAAGCAAGAACGAGACTCCCTCGCACTGTGGGGATGGGATAAGCCATCCCAAAACCGTTAAATGTGCCATATTTTTGTAGGGGATTATCTGTGGTTTGCCCCACGTAAGTGGTTTTATTCATATAGAATAGATTATTCCCTTCCATATAAAAATTGCCGTGGGTCATTCCCGTCAAGGCAGCGGGATTCCAATACATGCTGGCAGGATCATTGCTTGAGGCCACCGCCGCTCCGCCCATAGATAAGGCCCGAGCCCCAAAGCCCATTTCATTTTTTAATAGATGAATCGCTTCAGATGCAGTTTGTCCGGAAAGGTTGGCTAAGATCAGCCAAAAAAGATAATGGGTCATGCGATGCATGATAATTCCCTTTGTGAAAAATTAATTACGGCGCGTGGCTCGGCGTCCGCCAGAGCTTTTTGATGAGCTGCTGCTGCTAGAAGCGCTGGAAGATGAGGATGACCGTGTGGTAGAAATATTTGAACTATTGGTCCAACCTGAATTGCTGTTCCAATTTGAAGATCTGGTACTGGCTGAACTGCGTGTAACTCTCAGGTTGGTTCCACTGGTAGCTAGTCTGTCTTTATTGAAATCTCTCATGGTTTTGGTTTCTCCAACAGGGATAAACATATTGTAACCACCAATGGTGTGGCTATATCCGTAATAGTTATATCCATAGCCGTAGCCATAACCGCCACCATAACCATTATAATAATATGGATTATAATAATTGAGTCCGCCATAACCGAAAAAGGGATTAAATCGATTTTGCATAGAGGAATATCCCAACGGCATAGCACTGGATCCATCCTGTGCATAGCCTTGCAATCCCGGGCGACGGGGTGCTTCAGAATAGGTATCGTAGAATTGCCCATCCCCATCCTGGTCATAGACCGGTTCAGGATGGAACATGGCCAATTGGGTATAGCATCCCTGGAGTGCGAGGGATGAAATCAATCCGAGTCCAATGAGGGTTGTTTTCAGCTTCATAAGGGGTAATATTACATCAAGATGGCGAAATATCCAAATTAGTGGGTTGAACTATTCTACTCACTTCACAAACTAATAAATATCAATAAAACGCCTCCCTATTCCAAGAGAGGGGGATATAGGGGTAAAGTTATTCCTTCACCCCAGCAAGGTCAAACATAAATGCAAACTCTAAAGCCACTTCGCGATACCGTCTGAACCGGCCAGACTTTCCCCCGTGCCCCGCATCCATATTCATGTGGAGGTAGAGTTTGTTCTCCCCTTGCCAGTGATCCCGAAGTTTGGCCACATATTTTAACGGTTCCCAGTATTGGACTTGGGAATCAAAGAAACCCGATGTGACCAGCAAGTTTGGATATTCCCGATCTATTAACTGATCATAAGGTGAATAGGAAAGCATATACTCATAGTATTCTTTTTCGGCGGGGTTCCCCCATTCATCCCATTCGTTTGAAGTCAAGGGTATGGATGCATCCAGCATGGTGGTAACCACATCCACAAAGGGAACAGCGGCAATGGCGCCCTTCCATAATTCAGGAGCCATATTCACCACGGCGCCAATCAAAAGTCCACCCGCACTCCCTCCTTCTGCAAAGAGATGATCTGGAGTAGTCATACCCTTTTTAACCAAATACTCTCCTGCGGCAATGAAATCTGTAAATGTATTTTTCTTATTCAGCATTTTACCGTCATCATAAGATTTTCGACCGTAAATCTGACTGCCTCTTACATGTGCAATAGCATAAATAAATCCTCGGTCTAGCAGGCTCAAACGCGTTGTACTAAAATATGGATCACGGGTAGAACCATAAGATCCATAGGCATAAAGTAGCAAGTTTTGTGGGTCGTCAGTTTTTACATCCTTTCGGTAAACCAAAGAAATAGGTACCTTTTCTCCATCCTTAGCGATTGCGTATAGGCGTTCAGAATGGTAGGCCTCTTGATCATAGCCCCCCACCACTTCTGTTTGTTTCAACAATGTCAACTCACCCGTATCCATGTTATAATCGTAGGTGGACCGAGGTGTTACCATGGATGTATAACTATATCGGAGAATATTCGTATTGAATTCTTCATTCACAGAAATTCCTGCTGTATAGGTGGCTTCTCCAAAATCAATATATTCATCTTTCCCAGAGGATTGGTGCATGACCCGAAGTCCCCGGAGGCCGTCCTTACGTTCATTTAGCACTAAATGATCTTTGAATATCTCCATCCCAAGGAGGTGCACATCATCCCGGTGAGCAAGCACTTCTTTCCAGTTCGACATATCAGTGGCATTAACACTTGTTTCCATGAGACGATTATTCTTTGCCTCCCAGTTTGTGATAATATAAAACTTATCCTGGTAATGATCAATGCTGTACTCATGTTCTGTGCCGCGGGGACTAAAGTTTTTGAAATCGCCATCGGGATAGTTTGCATTCAGTATATGATAATCGCTCACGAGGGTACTGCTATTATAAATAATAATGTATTCCCCGGATTTGGATCGATAAACACCATTGTAATAGGATTCATCTTTCTCATGAAAGACCAATTCATCGTTGGCTGAGTCCGATCCCATTTTATGGCGCCAAATCTTCTCAGACAGAAGGGTTACTTCATTTTTGGATGTATAGAAAACGGTCTTATTGTCGTTTGCCCATGCGACACCACCCGTGGTATTGGGGATGGTCTGAGAGAGCACTTCTCCCGTATCTAAATTTTTGAAATGAACCGTGTATCGACGACGACTTACTGTATCTACGCCATAGGCCAACCAGTGGTTATCGGGGCTGACAGACATGCCACCGATTGCAAAATAATCGTGACCTTTAGCCAAGACATTTTCATCCAAGAGGATTTCTTCTTCTCCATCCAGTGATCCTTTTTTACGGCATCGGATGGCATATTCTTTACTCTTCTCATAGCGCGTATAATAATAGTATCCATTATCAAAATAGGGCACCGATTCATCATCCTTTTTGATTCGCCCTACAATTTCATTAAATAGATCATCCTGAAATTTTTCTGTATGGGACAGTTGCGATTGGGTATAGTCATTTTCTGCGGTGATATAGTCCACAACCTCTTGGGCATGGTCGTCTTTTTGTTCTTCAGATTTTTGTTCATCCGTGAGCCGCATCCAGTAGTAATCATCCACACGAGTATGACCATGTTCGGTCATTTCGTATGGTTTTTTGGTGGCGTCAGGCGGTATTGTTGATTTATCCATGCATGCGCTGAATATGAATATTGTTAGTAAGATTAGTTTTTTCATGATTTCCCCTTATGTTAATAATGCGTTTCATCAATTGTTTAATTTCATTTTATTATTTCAGTCTTCGGCCAAGCCATAACCATGCACTGCCTAAGATAATGCCCAGCCCCTCCCGTTGGTGTTCCCACATATTCACCATGCGGTCATCGGTCTGTTGGGGCATCCACTGGTTTAGAATGCCCGATGCAATCAATGCACCCAAGACAAGCAGAACGACTGCCAATTGGTTCAAGTATTTTTGATTTACTGTTTGAATCAGTGGCAGAACTGCAACCGCTACATAGATCAGCGCCCAAATCCACCCATCGGGATCGTTTAAATTCACCACTGCAAAAACAAAAAACATGAGGGCGATGGCCCATGAGATGATTTTGTTTTTGGTTATGGCCATTGGATTACACCCACTACCGGTTGGTGATCTGAGGCGATTCGTTCATCCAGGACGAATGATGAGGCCTTCACGCTGGACATACCCCGAATCACAATATAATCAATTTCTACAGTTGGCTTGTCTGCCGGCCATGTAAGGTTGGCATATAATTTGGGAATAATAAACCCGGACTGACGCGCCAATGCCATGGTAGGCGATCCCGGTTCTGCATTATAATCTCCTGCCACAATTACAGGGTGATTTCGATTAGCCAACGCTTTGTCTAAAGCCTTAAACTGGGCGATTCGCAATGAGGACTTCGTCCAATCCAAATGGATACTGGCAAATGAAACGAGTTTACCATTGACTTCCGCCTCTATTTCAAGGACCACGCGGGGTTCGGCCCCATCGGGCAACCGATGAATATGTGATCTAAGTATGGGATACATTGAAAGGATGGCCAAACCATATTCACCCCCATCATAATCCATAAATTTGGCAAATTGGTGATGCATACCCAATAGCTCACCTAATACTTTGGCCTGATCAACATTACTGCTTCGGTTCACCCCATTATCTACCTCTTGTAAGGCAACAAAGTCCGGTTTTTCTGATCTGATTACATCTGCAATTCGAGGGAGGTCGATGGTTCCATCCATGCCCTCACCATGGTGAATGTTATAAGCGAGAACCCGCAACTCACCGGCAAAGGCCCAACTAACTGTCAGTAACAAATAAGTGAATATAGTTTTCTTCACGTCAGTTATCGTACGATCAATCCACCGGGATATGCCACCATACTCTCATGGCCGTTTTCTCCTACTGCCGCCACACCAAAGAGGTAATTATCAATAACAATGCCTTCTAAGGTATGGTTTGTCACATCGCCATTTACCCATTTATAATTTTGCCAAGTCGGTGCAGTGGTATCACGCCAATAGAGTTTATAGCCGGCCGCGCCATCTACCTTATCCCATGCCAACACGGTGGATGGTTTTACCACCCCACCAATTTTTACATGTTTCGGTTTGGGTGGGGCCATGGCCAAGGTGACCATGGCAGCGGCATTCACCGCTGTCAGTTTGGCGCAATAATCAAAATTGACGCCTGAAATTACATCCCCATATTTGATGCCATTTTCTGTTCGAATGTCCTGATGCTGACGGTTATAATTTTCGTGCGCTTCCATAATTCTAACACCGGGAAATCCCGCCTCATTAAATGGGCGATGGTGACCACCCCGCCCAAATCGATCTAAGCGATAAATGAGCATGGGATTCATTGCCGGCAGGTAGGTATTGGTGGCGGCAAATACATGACGAGCAAGCTGACGGGATTCACTGTCATTTTCACCACCATAAAATCGTTTTTGCTTCAGTTGTTTTTCCGTTTCTAAAATGGAGTAAGGTTCAGAAAAAATCCGGAATGTGCGGTTGTCGATCACCCCATCTACACCTTCGATATTGCCAATCATATCATTGTTTAAAATGCCCACAATTTCCCATCCTTCTTTCTTGGCTTTCTCCGCAAAATATCGGCCCCCGAATAAGCCCTGTTCTTCTCCCGAAAGTCCCGCCAGAATGATGCTGGTGGGGAAATCATGTTTTGACAGTACCCGGGTCAGTTCTATTGCGGCGGCCATTCCCGTTGCATTATCATTGGCGCCGGGGGAATCCCCTTTTCCATCCAAGGGATCGGAAATTCTGGAATCAATATCGCCACTCATAATTACATATCGGTTTGGATATTTCGTTCCCCGTTTCACCGCATAGATGTTGACAATCCATGTATCTTTTTGGATGCGTGTGTTGGGATCTCCTTTGGCCAAGGACCATTGTTCTTCAACCGCTAGGCATCCCCCGCAATCTTTAGAAATTGTCTCAAATTCTTTTTTAATCCACCGTCTTGCGGCACCGATTCCTCTTGTATTGGAGACCGTATCCGATAATGAATGGCGCGTGCCGAAATTGGCCAGTTTGGTCACGTATGCTTCCAGCTGATCTGCGCTAATATCATCAATAATATCATACACCTTTGGATTTGCGGTAAATGATTGTGCTGATACTATGATTAACCCGCAGAGATAAATTATAACTTTCTGTTTCATGATAGCGTCCTCCTATCCAATTGCGTGCATGGATTTGTTTGAAATAATATGAAAACCTATTTTACTATCGTTGGTTTCTTTCACCATGGAT
>LSCF01000044.1 GCA_001577025.1 Fidelibacterota bacterium TCS55
TGGATTTCTTACGGAACATTATTGTACCCAACTTTCTATTCATTCTGGGCACCCTAATTTTGTTGTGGTCGATAAAACGATGGATTGAGCGGAAAAAATAAAATGAAAATTTTATTTGATGGGGTAACTTGGTATACGTAGTTTTGATCCATAAGATTTAAGAGCTCTTGCGAGGAAAAACAAACACTTAAATCCTTTCTGAACGAAAATTAATGAACTGAATTGAAGGAGATATTATGAAATCAAAATATTTTAAATCTTTATCTCTTCTATTGGCAGGAATCGTTGTATTCTCCGCCTGTGAAGACAAAGATGACAGCCCTAATCTTGGAGACGCTGTTGGGAAATGGCAGCTGGCGGCCCTGGAAGGAACCTACGATAGAAAAATCGTTAGTGGTACAGGCATCACACAGACTCAAGAAGTTTATAAATTATGGGCAAACTGGAAAGACGCAGCTGGCTTTGCCGCAGCAACTGGGGCTGACCTGGCCGTCGTTACAGGTGCAACCAACCAGAATCTCACTAGCACCCTCCCGCAAGGAGGCTATACGGCTGGAATGGATGCACCAGGATTCCCAAGAGAAGCTCTTTTTGACGCAGCTACTTTAGCGGCGACTGGAATCTCTATGACAGTTGAACTGTTGGATTCCAAATCGAAAGATACTCCCGGAACATATAATGTAAAGGGAACCTATCCTTCTCTTCGGTTAGATCCAGAAACCTGTACGACCTATCTGATGATCCCCCCTCCTCAAATCAATGATACTGGAGATTGGACTGTCGATTATAATACTGGAGTATTTACCCTAGCTCCTGTTGTGGATATTGATCAGGTTCTACCACCATTTGACGATGGAGAATTCATGGTCAATCGGGATGTAGACCCTGCTACATTTATGCTCGCCTTTGAAGATCGCGATTCTCATGATAGCCGTTATGCTGAAATAAAACCCTCAGGATCTTGGAGTGAAGCGGATGACCGCGTCATAACCGGTCTTTCAGCTATTCCAGTAAATGCTGCTGGCGGTGGGGATCCTGCTGCTACAACGGATCCAGTTGCTGAAGCTTATATTATGTCTGCAACGCTTGCATCCTGGGGGAACTACCTTACTTGGTATGCATTCAATATAGGTGCGGAAGCAACAGTCAAAGCGGCTGATGTTAAAAATCCCCTTACCGATCTAAATGCTGACGGAAAAATTGATGCGACTGATATGGTCGCTTATATGCATTACGATAACCTGGCAAGCGGTGGTGGTATAACAGCTTTTGGTGTGCCTTACGCACTTTTGGTTGACAGTTCTAACCCAGCTGCACCCGCAGCTGTAGATGATAGTGCAGGCGATTTTGCTCTGGCTGGTCTGGCAACCGCTGCCGGCGGTAAAATGAAATATGTCATTAATGATGGCCTATGCATGCCAGTAAATGAAACAATAGAATTCATTTCATCTTGGACTGAAGTAACACAATAATAATCTCTCGATACCTCGCAAGTGTATCGTTCATAACAGGTGGGGGTGGTCTTTTGATCACCCCCATTTTTTTTGAAAAAAAAGTATGCAATTAAAGATTAAAAATAGAATTCAAATTTTTTTCTTCTTTCTTTCAACTCTCTTTGGGCAGAGTTTTGATATTTCTGGTAAAATTACCGACGAAGAAAACGGAGATCCCCTTATTGGTACCAATGTCGTTATCCAAGGGGATAATTTTAACACAGGTGCAGCAACCAACTCCGATGGAGAATATACCATTCGGAATGTTCCCCTTGGTGACTATACCCTAAAGGTAACTTATATTGGTTATGAAGATTATGAAGCCCCTATTACTGTAAATGAGAATTTAGTCAATTTCAATATTCAATTAAATATATCGGCGATCCAACTTCAGGAATACATTGTTACAGCCAGCCGAGGCAGAAGAGAGAAAATCACCGATGCGCCAGCTGCCATATCATTGATCTCGGAATTAAAAATCCGCAATGCCAGTAACCCAAACCTTGGGGATTATTTCAAAAATATTAAGGGTGTTGATTTCACTGCCTCCGGTTTGGACAGTTATAATCTCAGTGCACGGGGGTTCAACTCCAGTTTCAGCAGCCGGTTATTAACCCTTACCGATGGCCGAATGGCCAATGTTCCCTCCCTTCGATTGATCGCATACAATGTAATTCCCCTTACCTCAGATGACGTAAAGCAAATCGAAGTTGTATTAGGTCCCTCTTCGGCTCTTTACGGTCCCAATGCCCATGCCGGTGTGGTGAACATTATTTCAAAACGGCCCCAAGAATCCAAGGGTACGGTTGTGGGAATAACCGGCGGTACACGTAATTTTTCAAAAGCACAAGTTCGCCATTCTGGTTCTATAGGCAACCTGGGTTATAAAATGTCTCTAGTTCAATTTAACGCCGATGACTGGGAGTATATTGAAGACGATGAGAAAAAAGCCCATTATAAACAATGGCTGGATGATGATTTTGGGGATGGTGATGATTTAGATGACCTGTTAGAAGATGGTCTGGCATGGTGGGATGGCTGGGACATCAAGGTAGATCGAGACGGGGATGGCACCGTAGATACCACCTATTTAGGATCCGACAATAAGGTCTATGACAGAAATAGTGATGGGATAGATGATATTCCACATTTCAATATCAATAATACACGCTTTGATATACGTACAGATTATGACTTTTCTCCAGAACACTTTATCAGCCTCAATTACGGCTTTGCCCAAGCCACAAATATTAATATTACTGGGATTGGCCGATACTTAGCCGATGACTGGATTTACCAATTCTTCCAGGCTCGCTGGGTCTATAAAAACTGGTTTGCACAGGCCTATTTAAATACATCCTTATCTGGGGATACTCGAAATATGCGCACTGGTGGGGTGGTCACGGACCATATAAATTTTTTTCATTTCCAGTTCCAGCACAATATGGATTTCAACTTTCTGGATACGAAGCTGATTTGGGGCGGCGATTATCAGCGTACCATGCCTAAAACATTCGGCACCATTCTTCCTGATGGCACGGGGGGCAGAAACCCCATCAGTTATGACGAAGACGGGATAGACAATGACAAAGATGGCGAAATTGATGAATGGGACGAATTGCTCGTCACGAACGAATTTGGATTGTACGGCCAGACCCAATCCAAGCTCGGTGATAAATTTCAGTTAATTCTTTCCGGCCGATTAGACCTCCACAGTGGTCAGCAGGAAGAAGGGGGATTCAGATTTCTGGATGATCCTTTTAGTGGAAAAACAATAGAATATTACCCACAAATCTCACCGAAGGTAGGTCTACTTTACAAACCCAATGAAAATCAAACCTTTCGATTGACGGCGGCACGTGCATTTAATACGCCATCCTCTCAAGGATTATATCTGGATGTTCTGGCGGCCCAATATTCGGTTTTCCCTGTAAAAGCACGGGGGAATGCAAATGGATATAACTACACACGGAATGCAAATGGCCAACTCATGATGTTTGATGTGAGAGCCGGTTCACAATCTGAATTCCGTTGGTCCGATATGCCGGAAGGATCCGTCCTTTATATCCCTGCTGTTTTGGGGAGATCGGGGCAATTCGTCAATGCTGAAGATTATACCAAGATTAAGCCTGTACGGTCTGAAGAAATTTGGACCTATGAATTTGGCTATGCAGGATTTATCGGTGAAAGAACCAGAGCCACATTTGATTTTTATTACAGCACATACAGTGATTTTGTCAGTGATCTGACTTGGGTCACACCGGTAGTATTGGATACATCTGCTGGTTTTTACTCTGTAGATAATCCTGATCCAGAAATACTTGGTTTTATTCCCACCGCTCAACATAGCGGCATCAAGGATGGAGGCGATGGCATCCCAGGATATTACTATGTTAAATATGGCACATCCGATTGGTCATCAGTCATACCCGGTTGGTGGCAACTACCCATTGAACAACGGAATGGAACCTCTCTGCATATTATGAATGGCGATACACTGGGCGCATGGTGGACCGATGACCTCACTAATTTTGACAATCCTGTAGAACTCATGCTTACCAATATAAACTATGGCGCTGTTTCACTTTGGGGCATGGATGCGAGTATTTACACCTTTATTACACCCAAAATTTCAGCAGACATTAATTTTTCATTTTTGGGCAAAACGCGGTTTTGGAATTTTCTCACCCGGTCTTATGACCCTATCAATGCACCGAAATATAAGGTGAATGCAAAGGTGGCCTATACGGCAGAGCAGGGATTCCATGGCAATCTGGGGTTTCGATATATTCCTGAATTTGAATGGTCCGCCGGTGTGCATTATGGCATCATCGATCAATATCTTGTATTTGATACAATGGTGGGATATCGATTTGCTGAAAAATATGACCTCATTCTCAATATCAATAATCTGAATGGGGATATACACCGTGAAATTGTTGGTGGACCGAAATTAGGTCGCCACATTACCCTAAAGCTCAACGCCCGGTTTTAATAGTACTATTTAAAATTGAAAAAAATAAAAAGCCCTCCGAGAATTCGGGGGGCTTTTCTTTGTCCCTAAAAAAACAAAAGCAGGACCGTCGGAATCCTGGGAGCGGGGGAACAACCAGTCTTCTTTTGTAACGATCCTGCCAAAATATAGTGAAAAACTTATCCCTGCATTTCTCGTCGGTCAAGTCTTTTTTATTAGAAAAGATTTCATAATTTCTACCATGCTTGAATCCCTAATTCAACTGGATAAAGCCGTCTTTCGGTTTTTTAACAGCACCACAGCCAACCCTATCTTTGATTGGATTATGCCCATTATCACCAATCAAAATATTTGGACGATCCCCATATTGGGCATCGTCATATTCTTGGCCACCAAGGGCGGACGCCGGGGGCAAATCACCGCCGTCATCCTTATTATTGCATGTGGATTGGCTGATTATACGTCTGCATCCATATTGAAGCCATTTTTTGGCCGCCTCCGACCCAGCCATGAAATGCTGGATGGTATTCGTATTCTCATGGGCAAGGGAGGAAAATATGGGTTCGTATCCTCCCATGCAGCCAACATTTTTGCAGCCGCCGTTGTATTCGGATACTTTTACCCTAAACATAAAACTATATATTTTTCCATCGCTGCAGCGGTGGCATTCAGTCGGGTATATGTGGGGGTGCACTACCCCGGGGATATTATTTTCGGCGGATTATTGGGCTACGGCCTTGCTTGGTCTGTGCTCAGCCTATGGGTTATCATTAAAATGAGAGAATTAAAAAAAGGAAAAGACTGGGTCCGATATTAGTTCGGCAATGACCCTTCCGGCGGGGCAACAGGATAGTCGCCAAAGCCATCTTGACTTGGTGCAGAAATTTCACCATTCTGCTGTTCGAACTTTTTAATATTATCGCCCAGTGCAGCCAAAAATGCTTTGGCGTGCTGAGGGGCCATAATTACCCTTGAATGGACCCGGGCTTTGCTCACACCGGGTAAAATCTTTGTAAAATCCATGACAAACTCAGCCGGTGAATGTGTCACCACCACAAAGTTGGCATATTCACCTTCACTCACATCCTGAGTCAGTTCAATATTAATTTGCTGGACGTTTTTATTTTCTTCCATGATTATTTCTTAGTGCTGTTTGGGTTTTTAAAATCGCGCTGATTGAAGTCTTCCCATTCTTCTTCAATCCCTTCAAAATCTTCATATCCTTTGATTTCTTCATCTTCCGCTTTTTGCTTATACATTTCCATTTCGGTTTCATATAAGCTAAAGATGTCTTTTTTCTTTTCGAACTCAGCAGGATCTACATCTTCTTCATCGTCCGGTTCTAACCGTTCCACATCTTCACTATATACTTTTTGATCAAAGAAATCCAAATCTTCAACCAAACCGTTGGCCATGAGAAATTCAAGGAAGTCTAAAAACTTCCGATCTTTTAAATCTGTTTTACAGTTTTTGCATGTCAGCGATTCCCTAATATCAATTTCTTCAAGTGTCGCTTCGCATACAGGGCAGATTATACCTTCTAACATTAATTTTTTCCTCTAAAATGGGACACGAATATAATCGGAGTGCAGCCACTCGGCAACGTTTTTTCAGCGTTCATTTTGCAAATATTTTAATAATGATTTTTCTGCGATAGAGAGGGATTTCCCCCGTCTCTTTTTAACATGATATGCAGTTTCAAGAAACTTGTCAAGCAATACTTTTCGGTGACGGCCATTTACGTACCATGTAAAGGGCCGTATTGTCTTGGGCGGAAATCCATCCGTGGCCATCATTGCACCTGCCCCAATTAGCGTTCCTGTGTTCAATACGGTTCCTATGGCTGTTTTTACATGATCACCCATAAAACAACCCACATGGATGGATCCTGTATTTACATTTTTTCCATTGACCTGAACGGACACTTCTGTATAATTATTTTTTAAATTGCTATTGATGGTGCCGGCACCCAGGTTAACCCACTCGCCTAAAACAGCATCACCGAGGTGGCCATCGTGCACTTTATTGGTATAACCTTGAATCATAACCGTATCCACCTCTCCGCCAATTTTACAATTGGGCCCAATGACGGAATTTTTAATTTGCGTCAGAGGTTTAATCATGGTGTCTTTCCCAATATATAGAGGCCCTTCTAAATATGACTGTCCGTGGATTGTTGCACCATCTTCAATAATGACAGGCCCTTTTTCTGCATTAATCAACGCCGTGGGCTGGATAACAGCATCACCTACAAATACTTGACCTTTATTAATAAATGAAACATTTGAAAATACCGATGGGGTTACCGGTTTACCCCTATTTTTTGCCTCGGATGAAATGGATTGAGGCATTTGATCCAGAATATGCCAGATATATTGACAATACGTGGCGCTTACGGACATTTTATTATTCCCGGCTGGATTGGTATGAACAGGTCCCCCCTTTTTTAACCATCCATTCCCTTCTTTCGCTAAAAGATTTGCGCCCACAATCTTATGATTCAAATAATAAACTGCATTTTCGTTTTGTATCAATTCGGATATATCCTGATTCCATATCACATTGCCCAATAGCCATAAACCATCCGTTACTGATTTAGGATTGACTGTACAATCAGGATATCGTTCTGCTGTTACTTTTGCCAGTTCATCGCGAACAAAAAGGGAAATGGCCGCATCGGGGAATTGGGATTGGATTTGATCAAAAAAGGTGCCGGCGCCAATTCGGATATCAAAGCTGGCTCGTGTTGAGGTCAATGGATCTAAATCCATAGCATATTGATCTTCATAAATATAAATCTGCATTAGATACCCAAAATTTGAAATATTTCCTTAAATCCGCTTTCTGCCAATTCTTCACCTTTTCTTTTCACCATAATATTGTAATAGGCTTCCCCATCTTCACTGTAAAATCCGATTTTTAGTTTGGCTGTAACTGTTTGGCACAATGTGGCAGAAACAGGCGCAAAGGATTGATTTAAATCCAATACTGCATCCACTTGAATCCGCTGACAGGACCATATCAATTCTTTGCCGGGAAGACCCCATCGGTTCAAATCATTTTCTGAATAGAGAATGAAATCATGATAATCGCTTAAATCCAATAAGTTTCCAATCTGGGCAGGACCGATAATTCGCATCTGGTTCACACCCATGGGGCCCAATGCATTTCGCATGGTCTGTACAAACCGTCTCGCCAGATCGGATTCTATACTCTGCTCCGGTAATATAATGAGAAACCGGCCCGGCGATTGGCCTCTATTGGATAAGGCCATAGACTGATCGCTTAAATGATCTTTACCTTTAAGGCGGTGCCACCATAATGCGGCTTTGGTTTTCTTTGAAAGTTCCATAGGTCGTAAAATGAAATTCTTCTGCTTTCTATTCGAGCCGAAAATAGTATTAACTTTGCCAACTCTTGAAAGGATAAAATTACGTGAGTGTAGGAAAAAAAATGTTGTGGGGTGGCCTGGGCTGGGCCCTAGGCGGACCGATTGGCGCCATCATCGGCTATTCACTGGCAGGAATGACAGGTCAGGCCGGCGGAGCCTATGGGAGTGCTTATCAGTCCCGAGGATATCCTCAAACGCAACCGGGGGATTTCATTGTATCATTGCTAGTCCTATTTGCTTCGGTCATGAAGGCGGACAAACAAATGCTGAAATCAGAATTGGATTATGTAAAACAATTCTTAGGCAAACAATTCAGCCAAAACCATGTCCGAGATTTCATGACCCTGTTTAAAGATATAGTAAAGCAGGATTATCCATTAAGGGACGTATGTCGCCAAATTGTTCGCTCTATGGATCATCCCAGTCGATTGGAATTGGTTCATGTTTTATTTGGATTGTCCAAGGCCGATGGACATGTTCATGCCGATGAAATAAAAGTCATTCATACCATTGCACGCTATTTAAATATTAATGAACATGATTATGAATCCATCCGTGCCATGTTTTTCAAAGATACCCTTTCTGATTATACCATTTTGGAAGTAGATCCTTCTGCTTCAGATAGTGAAGTAAAAAAAGCATACCGAAAAATGGCCACCAAATATCATCCGGATAAAGTGGGTCATCTTGGGAAAGATTTAATTAGTTTGGCTGAAGAAAAATTCAAAGCAGTGAATGATGCCTATCAAAATATTAAAAAAGAGCGGGGCATAAATTAATGGCTGAAAAGGCCGGAAAATTCCCATTCAAACGGGGCATCTATCCTAATATGTATCGGGATAGACTCTGGACCATGCGCCAATATGCCGGATTCACTTCTGCAGAAGAATCGAACCAGCGGTATCGATATCTTTTAGATCAAGGTGTGTCGGGACTTTCAGTAGCGTTTGATCTTCCTACCCAAATTGGTTATGATTCCGATCATCCCATGGCAGAAGGTGAAGTGGGCAAAGTGGGTGTACCCATTTCCTCCATTCGTGATATGGAAAATCTGTTCAAAGATATTCCTTTGGATCAAGTATCCACATCCATGACCATTAATGCCACTGCGGCCACATTATTGGCCCTCTATATCGTAACGGCAGAGAAAAATGGTATCTCTGCGGATAAACTTCGAGGCACTATCCAGAATGATATATTAAAAGAATATATAGCACGGGGGACTTACATCTATCCGCCGGAGCCATCCATGCGGTTGGTAACGGATGTATTTGCTTTTTGCGCAGACCATGTGCCCAAATGGAATACGATCTCCATTTCAGGATACCACATTCGAGAAGCAGGATCCACCGCTGCTCAAGAAATTGCCTTTACCCTAGCCAACGGCATTGCATATGTACAAGCCGCTATAGACAAAGGATTAAAAGTGGATGCTTTTGGAAAGCGGCTTTCTTTCTTTTTCAATGCACATAATGATTTTCTCACAGAGGTGGCCAAATTCCGTGCTGCACGCAGCCTTTGGGCCAAGATTATGAAAAATCGATTTGGGGCCACGGATGAAAAAGCCATGATGTGCCGATTTCACACCCAAACAGGAGGATCCACCCTCACAGCCCAACAAGTGGACAATAATGTTGTACGGACAACCATTCAGGCTTTATCGGCTGTATTGGGGGGTACTCAGTCTCTCCATACCAATGCCTTTGATGAGGCGTTGGCTTTGCCCACAGATCATTCCGTTAAGTTGGCTCTACGGACTCAGCAAGTCATTGCCCATGAGTCAGGTGTTACGAATTTTGTAGATCCATTTGGCGGCAGTGATGTGATAGAAAAACTCACTTCCGAATTAGAAGATGAAGCACGCACCATCATTGAAGAAATGGATCGAATGGGTGGTGCCATTTCAGCCATTGAATCGGGGTGGGTACAAAATGAAATTGGCAAAAGTGCCTATACCTATCAACAATCAGTGGATAGTAAAAATCAAAAAATTGTGGGTGTAAATAGCTTTGATGATGATGTTGTGGTTGAAGCTGATCTCCAACAGATCAATCCAGACTCCGTCAAAAATCAAGTGGATAGAGTAATTGCATTAAAAGAAGAACGGGATAATGGGGCCGTCCAATCCAAGTTAAATGCATTAAAATCTGCAGCAAAATCAGATGAAAATATTATGCCGGCTATCATTGATTGCATCAGGTCGGAATGTACTTTAGGGGAAGTTGCAGATGGGCTGCGATCTTGTTTTGGAGAATATTAAAAAGTAATGTTATTTTTATTTTATTAAAATTTATTTGCCCTTAGTATATAGGGTGCGGAATGACTCAATTTTTATTTATTGGGAGACATTCGCATAGCGAATTCATTGGATTAAAATAAATATCCAAATAAATACTTCCTCTAAAAGGACGATATTATGAAAAAACTAACTATTCTCTTTTTATCACTATTTATCATTTCATGTGGTAAACAGACTGCACCGCCATTGGAATTGCAAGATACAAATGCAGTTGATAATACGGCTGATGTTGAACGGGAAGAACTCCCGGCACAGCCTGAGCCTACATTTGCCGCCGAACCGGTTGAACCGGATCGCGGTCCTGCGCCAGAACCAGAACCTGTCGTAACTGCAGATGTAAAAGATGAACTGCGCATCGAACCCATACTCTATGAAGATTTTGCCTGGGAAAAACACATGATTAATCCCGGTGATTTTCTGGTTAAAATTGCAAAAGAAGAGTATGGAGACTTCCGGTTATGGAAACATATCTATGCCTGGAATAAAGATGAAATTGGCGACAATCCCAATATGATTTACCCCTACACATTTTTGAATCTCCAGCGGGAACGGCTCAAAGCAAAAACAGCTGAACCTACATTTACAGAATACACAGTTCAATCCGGAGATAATCTCTGGAATATCGCTGGCAAACGTTATGGCGACGCCAAGTCTTGGATCATTGTTCTCATGGATAATGAAAAAACCATTAAAGCCAGTGCTGGCGTATTGAGCCCAGGCATGACGCTAAGACTTCGGGAGATACTGGACCCTAACGCTTAATCACGAATGCTGTTTACCAACCTGGTGCAGGCCAACCTGAAAACCAGGACACTTGGTCAACAGATTGAATACTACACACGGCTGGAATCCACCAATTCCGAAGCCTGGGAAATCATTGATGAGGGCGCCCAATCGGGCGCCCTTGTTGTTACTGATAATCAATTTCAAGGTAAAGGCCGTGTAAACCGCACCTGGTTGTCAGCACCGGATAAAAGCCTCACCTTTTCTCTCCTCCTTTTCCCCGATCTAGACGCCCACCTTTATGGGTGGCTCCCCATTTTGGCTGGACTGTCTGTTCACCAAGCTCTAAATCAATTTGATACGAATGTAAAACTCAAATGGCCTAACGACCTTATTCTGTTGGGGAAAAAAGTGGGCGGTATTTTATGTGAATCGAAAGTAAAGCAGCAACGGCTACATGAAGTAGTCATCGGTGTTGGACTGAATGTAAATGAAACAATAGATGATATGGATGAATCACTCCAGTCCAGAGCAACATCCATGCATATTCAATCGGAAAAGTTTTATCAGCGCGAACGGATTCTAGCGGAAATATTAAACTGCATGGAGCCCCTCATTGACGGTCTACCCAATAATATTGAAATAATTCAATCTCAATGGGAGGAGGCTTGCAGCCATTTAAATCAGACTGTTCAATTTTATCATGGAGAGAAAATTGTTGAGGGACTATTCACATCCTTGGGTGAAAGTGGATCTGCGGTATTAAATGTGGATGGGGCAGAAAAAATATTCCACTCTGGGGAAATCAGCTGATTAAAACTGATATATGGGCGATACCTTTATATTGATCTCAAACCCCTGAAATTCACTTTTCAAATCCCCTTCCATTGCCTGAGAACAGGCCACAATATCCCTTTGGCTCATACCCATCTTTACATTGATGCCAAACAAGATAGCATGATGATTTTCGGTCTCTACAACGCGAATGTCATGAATGTCTGTAATTCGTTCATCGCCAGACCAATTTTTATCTAAAAAATCCTGTACCTGTTTCACTAATGGATTTCCAGGATGAACCGGATCCACATGAATCGTCGGCTCTATCCCCAATGCGCCTGTTAAACGGGTTTCCACCCTTTCTGAAATATCGTGTGCTTCTGCGGTGGTTTTATCTGCATCAATTTCAATATGAACACTTACGAATTTGTCATGTCCATAACTATGCACTACAATATCGTGAGCGCCCAACACCCCTTCTACACTTATAACAATTTGGCGAATAGCATCCACCTCTTCAGATGCAGGAGGCTTGCCGATGAGATCATCCACTGCATCTTTGGCAATTTCATATCCGGTGAAAATTAAAAATAATGCCACACCCAACCCGGCCCAGCCATCCACAGCGGGATAGCCATAATTACCGGCGATGAGGGCCAACACCACCAAGAGACTTGAAATGGCATCAGTCCTGTGGTGCCATGCATCGGCGTGTAAGGTCCCGGATGCAATTTTGGATGAGAGAAATTCTGCATAACGTGCTGTGATTTCTTTTAAAAGAATCGTAGCGCCTAACACAATAATCATCCACCACTCAGACGACACCGGTTTTGGGTTTTGAATTCGATGGATCGCCTCCTGGATAAATTCAATCCCCGCCACCACCAGGAGGACCGCAATAATGAGGGTGGCAATATATTCGGCTCGGCCATGTCCGTAAGGGTGTTCCACATCTGCCGGCTTATCGGATTGCTTAAATCCCCAAATGACTACACTTGAAGAGATTACATCCGAAAGGGTATGGATTGCGTCTGCAATCACACTGACGGCGCCTACCATGATGCCGATAAAGATTTTTAGAATAAATAGAAGTCCATTAACGAGGACAGATACCCATCCCTGGAATACGCCTATCTTCACACGGTATGACTGGGCCGACTCTTTATTTTGCGGGACAAACTTTTCTGTGATGGATTCAAACATGGTTTAATCTACGATCTGCATCTGTGAATAATGACTTTGGAAATTAATTCAAATCAAGAATCGTAAGCCGCTAGGCCAGTTACATCCTGACCCAAGATCAGGGTATGCATCTCATGGGTCCCTTCGTAGGTATAGACCGATTCAATATTGGCCATGTGCCGCATAATTGGATAATCTTCCGTCACACCGTTGGCACCTAACATGCCACGAGAAATACTGGCAACATCTCTGGCCAACTCACAATTGTTCCGCTTCGCCATTGATACCTGCTGAAAGGTCATATTACCTTCATCTTTTAGTCTTCCTAAACGATAAACCAATAACTGTGCTTCAGTGATTCGGGTAACCATATCTGCAAGCTTTGCTTGTGTGAGCTGGTAGCCGGCGATGGGTTTGGAGAATTGTTTCCGCTCTTTAGAGTAATCCAACGCTGTGTTGTAGCAATCTACTGTACACCCACCATTCCCCAGGCAATGCCATAACGAGCTTGGGTCAAGCAGCTCAAGGGGCCTTTCAACCCTTCAATTTTGGGAGACTTGCCGAATCAGGTACGCGTACATTTGTCATGGATAGTTCAGATGTGACGGATGCTCTTAAACTCAATTTCCCGTGAATGTCGCTGGATGTGAATCCATCCATTCCTTTTTCAAGCAAGAAGCCCCGGACGATGCCTTCTTCATCCCGAGCCCAGACCACAGCCACATGGGCCAATGTGCCGTTGGTAATCCACATTTTATTCCCGTTGATGATCCAGTCGTCGCCGTCTCGTTTGCATCGGGTGGCCATACCACCTGGGTTGGAGCCGAAGTTTGGTTCAGTCAGCCCGAAGCAGCCGATCTTTTCACCATCCACACATTCGAAAACATATTCAACCGAAATATAATCCTTTGAATGTACTTTCAAGGTGTCATCTGCAACACCGTAGGGTGCATCTGGGACGGCTCCTCTTCTCCCAAAACCACCACAACTGTCACAACCACTGGATGTGATCGCGACAACAAGTGCAAATATGGCTATGATACTAATCGGAAGCTTGAAGTTCTTTTGCAACTCTTTCTACCTCATTCCATACACGCCAAATGTTTTTGTAACATATT
>LSCF01000045.1 GCA_001577025.1 Fidelibacterota bacterium TCS55
AGGGGCGGATTAGACGCGGTACGCGATTACATCAAACATCTGACTTTTGGCAGCTCCATTCATTACCGAGAGAAACACGAAACTATATTCCATATTTTTTAGCCGCCACCATTATGGCAAAATCACCGGAAAAATATGGATTTTATAAAAAAGAAAATCCCAAGGCAGCATTGGCTTATGATGTGGTGACGATTGAAAAAAGTGCTGATTTAACTGTATTGGCCAGTTCAGCTGAAACATCATTTAAAACACTTCAAAAATTAAATCCAGAATTAAGGCAATCTGCCACACCCACAACCGCTTATGAATTAAAAATCCCCAAAGGGAAAAAATCTAAATTTGCCCACAATTATAATGCATTGCCAGAGAATGAACGATTTGCACCTCAGTTTATTGCGCATAAAGTAAAAAATGGCGAAAGTCTTTGGACGATCGCTAAGAAATATCGGGTCTCTGTTCATGATTTAGCCGCAGTGAATAAAATTAGAAATCGCAGTATGATTCGAATTGGTCAAAAGCTGACTATTCCCGTCCCGGGGATGAATTTAGCGTCAGTCCCCAAATCGGCCATGCCCGGTTATAATAAGGTGACCTATAAAGTACGCCGTGGAGATACGTTGGGCCATATTGCTGAAGATTACAACACCCGTGCATCAACAATCCGAAAATGGAATGGCCTCAAATATGGTCAGCATATTTATCCCGGACAAAAGTTAACATTATGGATCAAACAAGGCTAACACCTCCAAAAAATAACCTAAAATGGTTATGGTGGGGTTTGGGCAGCTTTTTGGTCCTTACCATTGTATTTAAACTGGGGGCATGGTCCTCAGGATTAACCACAGATGGTGTGGGTAAAAAAGTAGGCATCGTCCATATTAACGGGCCCATTGTGAATGCAGATGCCACGGTAAAACAATTAGAAAAATTCAGATCCAGAAATGATGTTTCGGCCATTGTCGTTCGTATTGATTCTCCCGGGGGATTGGTATCACCCACACAGGAAATCTATGAAAAAATTAAATCCATCAAGGGAGAGAAGCCCATCGTTGCCAGCATGGGAGTGGTGGCTGCATCCGGTGGCTATTATGTGGCCCTAGAAAGCGATACCATTATGGCAAACCCCGGTACCATTGTTGGGAGTATTGGCGTGGTTATGAATTATCCTGTCATGACAGAGTTGCTGGATAAGGTGGGTATTGAATTTGAAACAGTAAAAAGCGGAGATCTTAAGGATGTAGGTTCCTATTCCAGAGCAGTGACGACAGCTGATCGGGCACACCTGAATGAAATGGTGACCGATATGTACGATCAATTTGTCGGCGCAGTTTCGGCGGGTCGATCCATGGCAAGAGCAGATGTGGTCTCCCTAGCAGACGGCAGAGTATATACAGGATTAAAATCAAAAGCATTGGGTCTCATCGATACCATTGGCACGTTTGAGGATGCCATTGCATTGGCAGGATCGATGGGTAAGATCAAAGGAAAACCAAAGACAGTCCAAGTGAATAAGAAACGCCCCTCTTTATTGGACTGGTTTTCAGGAAATTTGGGGCAGGCCATGGGTAGTTGGGTCGACATGATTCCCGCCTATCGGTGGCGAATGGAGTAGAGACCATGACCAAACAAGAAATTGTAAATATTGTTTCTGAAGCAACAGGGCTAACCAAAGTAGAAACAGAAGCGGTGATGAATGGTGTAATGACCACCATCGTTGAATCTTTGGGGCGAAATGACCGTGTTGAACTTCGTGGTTTTGGCACATTCGGTGTGAAACACAGGATGCCCAAAAAAGCGCGAAATCCGGGGACCGGTGAAGCAATTTATTTGCCCGAACGCCATGTGCCGACTTTTAAACCGGCAAAACATATGCGTTCACATGTAAACGAAAAACTGACTAAATAAAGAGGTGACATGCCCTGCGGTAAAAAACGTAAACGGCGTAAAATGAATACCCACAAGCGGAAAAAACGCTTGCGCGCCAATCGTCATAAAAAGAAAAAAGTATAAGGCTCATTTAATATGAAACGGGCCAACTTCATATGGCTTTTAACCGTACCCCTTGTCTTGACATCTTTTGTCGGGGCATGGGGACATGACGGTCATCGTCGAATCAATTATATGGCATCCCGCCAACTCAGCGGACCATTCGGTCAATTTCTGAGACAACATTCTGAACCATTAAAATGGTATGCAGCAGCGCCGGACTATAATAAAAAAATAGATCCCGGTGAATTTCATCGTCACTTTATTGATGCAGATCATTATGATGTATATCCCTTTAATCAAATCCCCAAGAACTATGATGCACTCATCGCCACATACGGCGAAGATGCAGTTAAGAAATACGGTATTGCCCCATGGGCCATCGAAAACACCTGCAATCTCATTATTGATATGATGAAACAGGATCGATGGGATGATGCAGTCTATTACATGGGTGTATTGGGCCATTATATTGCAGACTTGCATCAACCTTTACACACCATTGTTAATTATGATGGACAGTTCACTGGTAATGACGGCATCCATTTTCGATGGGAAGAACGGTTGGTAGAAGAATATATCGACATCATTAAACCGGTGGGAAAAATTGAAACAGTAGATCATCCATGGAATTACGCCATGAAGATTGTCCGTGAATCTTTTCCACTTCATCAACAGATTTTAGAGGCAGATATCAAAGCACGTCAGCTTTTGTCTGAAGATCAAGCCAAGGCTTTGGACACATATGATATCCTTGATTTTGAAAAACCATACTTAGATGTTCTATATAAAGAAACGGAATCTTTACTAAAAGATCGAATGGGTCGTGCAGCAATCCGTCTTGCATCCATCTGGCAGTATTGCTGGGAACAGGCCGGGTCTCCTGAACTACCATGAGCCAGTCCCGGCCGGCTTTATCGGTATCTGAAATCACTGCCCAGATCAAGGGGCAGATCGAATCACAATTCTCCCGCGTATGGATTCAGGGAGAAATTTCAAACTTTAAGCACCATTCCTCCGGTCATATGTATTTCACTGTGAAAGATGCAGAGGCCGAACTCCGCTGTGTTATGTTTAGAGGATTTAATCAGTCCATCCACTTTAAACCGGAAGATGGGATGGATGTATTTCTCCAAGGTAAGATTACTGTTTATGAACCACGAGGGCAATATCAACTCATGGTTCAGCTTATGGAGCCGGCAGGAATCGGCACCTTATTTCTTGCTTTCGAAGCACTGAAAAATCAGTTACAGGGTGAAGGCCTCTTTGATCCATTCCTGAAAAAACCATTACCACAGCTTCCGAAAATAATTGGGATTGTTACATCCCAAACCGGTGCTGCATTCCAGGATATGGTGAATGTATTAAACCGCCGTGCACCCTATATAGAAATAGTATTGCGCCCAGCCTTGGTCCAGGGGGGTGAGGCAGCAGCAGATATCGTCTCCGGAATTCAAGAATTAAAACAGATTCCCAACGTAGATGTAATAATCGTTGGCCGTGGGGGCGGATCATTAGAAGATTTATGGGCCTTCAATGAAGAACAGTTGGCACGGGCGATACATGGATGTGAAATTCCAATAATTTCTGCTGTGGGGCATGAGACGGATGTAACCATTAGCGACATGGTGGCAGATTTAAGGGCACCCACACCCTCTGCTGCCGCAGAATTGGTGGCCCCCAGTGTGGATGATATCCATGGTCAAATCAACCATCATCGCATTCAACTGGATCGATCCATCAAGAATCAATTGAATCGCATTTGGCAAAAGATTGATAATTTTTCTGATCGTCATGCTTTACAAAACCCCCAACAGAAATTGGATCGGCAAAAAGAAAAATTATCCATTTTGCACCATGAATTATCCATGGCCATGACCCACATAGTATCCCTGGCCAAAGCTAAATTGAAGGGGTTTGAAAAAGAATTAACAGTATTGAGTCCATTCGATATTTTACATCGGGGATATAGCATTGGGTTTACTCCAGACGGTCGCATCATTCGGAAAGCGGATGACCTTTCGGAGGGAGATTCATTTATACTGAAAACAGGGGATGGTGAATTTGAAGCAAAAAAGAAAAAGTCTTTTGGTAAGGAGAATTGAGAATCATTCATATATGGATTAAATTTAATTATGTCTAAAAATAAATCATTTGAATTTGAAGTGGCAATGGCCGAACTGGAAAAGATTGTTACATCCTTGGAAGGGGAAAGTGAATCTTTAGAAAAGAGTCTGGCCTTATTTGAATCGGGGATGAAACTTACAGAATCTCTTCGATCCCATTTGGATGAAGCAGAACAACGCATCCGAGTATTGACCGATGATGCGGCAGCAAAAAATGAATCGGGTGAATCAGAAACATAATGGCACATCGGGTTAAAAAACCGAAGTCTTTTGGCATTTGGGGGAATACCGATAAACCCCGATTCTGGGAATTGCTGGATCCCATTTTGGCATGGGCGAATGAATCCAATTTAACATCCTTTATTACAACTCGCATTCAAGACCAAATGGAGGGTGAGCCATCCCATCCATATTCAGTAATTGAGTCGGCAGAAGATTTTTTTAAAACAGATTTTTTACTGACCCTTGGCGGTGACGGTACTATGCTATCAGCTGCCCGTGCTGTCGGTCATCGCAAGACCCCTATTCTAGGCATCCACCTGGGAGAACTTGGGTTTATGGCTGAAGTTACCATAAATAATATGTTTAATCGGCTGGACTTGGTCGCTAAAGGTAAATATGGCCTTCAAAAACGAATGGTTCTAAAAGCGGAAATTATCAACGGAGATGGCCCAAAAGTATTTTATGCACTGAATGATTTTGTCATCGATCGGGGAAAGTCCCACCGAGTTATCAATATGCGGCTCTTGGCCAATGATCGATTTGTGTCTGATTATAAAGCAGATGGACTCATTTTCGCCACACCCACAGGCTCCACCGCCTATTCCTTATCTGTGGGTGGACCTATCGTTATGCCTCGCATGAAGGCCATTGTGGTGTCGCCAATTAGCCCCCACACTTTATCCTTACGGCCCATCGTCTTACCCGATGATCGCAGTTTAGAAATTCAATTTCCTGAAGGCGGTAAGGCTGAAATCGACTTTGCCGTGGATGGACAAGTCAGTGAATACTTGAATCAACATTCAAAAATATTTATTCAAAAGGCAGGATTTGATATTCGCATGATCGATTTTGAAGATTCCAATTATTTTCACATCCTTCGCCGGAAAATGGGATGGGGGAAACGAGGTGAATGACCCCAGATATTGGATTAATGGAGCCCACCGTTTATTTTATGGCTTTCCTTCTCTATCAATCGCTTTTTGTACTTGCCGATAAAAGGCCAAACGCTTTCTGGCATGATCACCCCCTTGTGCATCACTGGCCTGTGGCCAGTTACTATTTGATGCAATAATCAGATTACTTTTCGGATCGAAGAATATGCCTTGTCCGAAAATACCCCGCGCTGAAAAGGCTCCATCATTTAAGGTCCACCATTGATAGCCGTATCCATAACCCACCTCGTCTGTAATCACATGGGTGAAAGTTGCATCTTCAACCCAACCTTCCGGCAATACTGATTTGCCGTCAATAAATCCGTCACCCATAATAAATAAACCAAACCGTGCAAAATCGCGTGTTGAGGCTTGAATACAACAGCCGCTGATTTCATGGCCAGTATCTCCCAAAAGCCAACTTGCATCCATTTCCATGCCAAATGGCTGCCAGATTTTATCCGAAAGATAGGTCGATAAATTTTGCTTTGAGGCTGAACTGACCAATACACCAATCAAATTGGTTTCACCGGTTTTATATACCCATTTTGCCCCGGGTGATGCCTCCCGCATTAAATTTCGCATATAGCTCACAGTCGCATCCATACCCGGTTCAGCTTTGTGATTATTAAACTTTGCCACATCGGATTGGGGATCACCATAATCTTCATTCCATTTCACGCCCGATGTCATGGTCAAAAGCTGTTTAATGGTGACATGATCATAAACGGATCCTTTCAGGTCAGGAATATATTCTGATACCATGTCATTCACATTTTTAATAAAGCCATCCTTAATGGCCACGCCCACCAATGTCGAAGTAATAGATTTTGCAACGGAGAAACTGGTCCATCGTCCGTCCGAGCTAAAGTCGAGTCCATATTTTTCTAATCGAATTTTTCCATCTTGCAGGATGATTAAGCCGGCAGTACGCTGATCTTTCATATAGGCAGCCACATCGATGCCAATATCCAATGGTGCGCCCATGGGCAAATGATGAATATTTTTACTTGTGGGGATGATTCGAGATTTTACAAGGATCGGCATGCGATCCATGGATCGGAAAGCGGCATCACGCTGAGCAGTGGACCAGAACAGCACATCCGTATTGGTGGGCAAATTTAAAATAAGTTTGCGTAAATCCGGGTCAGCCTTTCCCCAGAAAATGGTAAATCCGACAAGAATCAATGTCAGTATAATTAAAATCCATTTCCTTTTAACATCCATTGTATTCATGGCGTATTACTGCAATTGTCGATGCCGTCTCAGCATACAATCATTCATGACCACCAAAAGTCCTGCATCTTTTGCCAACTGTGCCGCTTCTTCATTAATCACATGATCTTGTAGCCACAATGCTTTGGCACCGATTTTGATGGCTGCTTCTGCAATAGGCACTACATGTTCCGGCCGGCGAAAGACGTCCACCACATCCACCTGATTGGGAATGTCTAGTAGTGAAGGGTAGGCAGTTAATCCGGCAATTTCATTTTGACCCGGATTGACGGGAATGATGGTGTATCCATTCTCCTGCATATAGATAGATACATAATGGCTGGGGCGCTCCGGTTTGGGTGACATTCCCACCACAGCGATGGTTTTTAAATCAAATATCTTTTGAATTGTGCTTAAAGTGTTCATGTGTTCACGCGTCAGGGGTGAATATACATTAACACGTTCACAATCCAGAACTTAAACACTCAACGTCTGAACCAATTCCCCATTACATAAGAAATAATTTTCGGATTTTCCTTTAATCGCCGGACGGAATATTCAAACCAGGCTTCACCAAATGGTACATAAACACGGACTTTATATCCTTTGGCTTTTAGCGCTTCCAGTCGCTTTCCCATGGGCACGCCGTAGAGAACTTGAAACTCAAACCGATCTGATGGAATATTTTCAGATTCAATGAGGGCCTCTAGCCGGTCAATGAGGGAGAGGTCGTGGGTGGCGAGGCAGGCATAACCGTCGCCATTCAAAAGCGTTTTTGCCATCTCCACATAATTGTCATTAATGGCAGTTCTATTCTGGATGGCGATTTCAGGAGACTCCTTATATATACCTTTGCAGATGCGGAGGTTGAGGCGGGGGGAGTCTAGCGATTTAATATCATCCAAACTGCGGTATAAGTAAGCTTGAATCACCGTCCCCATATTATCATGGATGGATAAGGCCCTTTTATATATATCAAAGGTCTGAGAGGTATAGGGCGAATTCTCCATATCAATGGTAACACCCACCCCATAATCTTTTCCGGATTGGGCCAATGCCATAATATTGGCTTCACCCAAGGCATCATCCAACCCTAATCCCAAGTGGGTTGGTTTTACGGAAATGGTACTGTCCAATCCATACTCAGCAATGCGTTGAATGACCTGAGCATAGTCATCTTTGATCTGATTCGCTTCATCTGTGGATTCCACAAATTCGCCCAGAATATCCATGGTGGCTGCATATCCCTTTTTATTCAGATCCCGGACAATATCTATGGCTTCATCCAAAGATTCACCGGCCACATAGGGTTTGGCGAATGGGCGAACAAACCACTTAGGGAAGTAGGGAATGAGTCCAGCTATGAGAGAATTAAACGCAAACATTAGGCGACGAATTTATGTTGTAAACAGGGGACATCAAAGGGAATTCATTCCTAACTTAATCATGGGAGATTACCGACGGAAAAAATGTCCAAAAATTCGTGAAGTTTACCTTGACGAATCTCAATTTTAAATTCTAAATTTGCTGACTCTAAACGAGCCAAAAAATCAATGTATCGCGACTTCGGAACCATATTTATTTTCATCCTCATGGGCATTGTGCTGGTCTATGTACCGTTGCTCATCCAAAAGCTCGTTGCACCCAATAATCCCAATCCGGATAAACTGGCCACCTATGAATGTGGAGAGGAATCGGAAGGTTCAGCATGGGTTCAGTTTAATATTCGCTTTTATGTAGTCGCCCTTATTTTCCTCATTTTTGATGTTGAAGTTGTATTCCTTTTTCCATGGGCTGTCGTCTTTAATGATCTTGGCATGCTCGCTTTTGTTGAAATGGCCATCTTCCTACTCATCCTCATGGTTGGGTTGGCTTATGTATGGAAGCGCGCCGATCTGGACTGGGTCAAATACAATGTGAAATACGGTCGTGGACGATATGCCAGTCTGATTGAGAAACCCAAAACTTCGGAGGAGGCATAATGGGTGTATTAGAGAACAAATTTCAAGATAATGTGATTGTAGCCTCTCTGGATAAACTCCTGGGATGGGCCCGATCCACTTCACCATGGTATTTCCAGTTTGGGTTGGCCTGTTGCGCGATTGAAATGATGGCATCTGCAGCCAGTCGCCATGATTTGGAACGGATTGGCATGATGCCCCGCTCTTCACCTCGCCAAGCGGATGTGATGATTGTGGCTGGAACGGTGACCATGAAAATGGCCCTACGGGTGAAAAAATTGTATGAGCAAATGGCCGATCCCAAATATGTAATCTCTATGGGAAGTTGTGCCACAAGCGGTGGCCCCTATTGGCAGCATGGATACCACGTGTTAAAAGGTGTGGATTTGGTGGTGCCTGTAGATGTGTACGTCCCCGGGTGTCCGCCACGGCCCGAAGCATTAATCGAAGGCCTCTTAAAGCTTCAAGAAAAAATTCAAACTGAGCGTCCGCTCACCCGAAAAATTGCATGACATCAGCCGAAATTAAAGCGGCGATCGAAAGCCAACATCCCGGCACAATCGTTGAACGAGAAGATTTGGCCGACCATCAAGTTGAACTCAAGAGAGATCAATGGTTAGAGATGGCTACTTTTCTGAAAAACGATCCCAACCTGTCCTTTGATCAATTGGAATGTCTTACCGGCGTAGATACTGGAGAAGAAGGTCCTCTAGAAACACGGTACAATCTCCATTCCATGGAACATCGCCATAAGATTGAAGTGGTGATCAGTCATGATCGTGAAAATCCGAAAGTAGCATCCATCGAACAGCTATGGCGAATCGGCGATTGGTTCGAGCGCGAAACATACGATATGTATGGCATTGTTTATGAAGGGCACCGGGATATGCGAAGAATTTTATGTCCCGATGATTGGGAAGGCTGGCCCTTGCGAAAAGATTATGAAGGTCAGGAATCATATCATGGTATTGTGGTCCCCAAAATGAAGGAAGAAGACGGATGGGAGTAGTTAAGGGCGATCAAATGATCCTGAATATCGGGCCTCAGCACCCCAGTACCCATGGCGTGTTGCGACTTGAAGTGATGACCGATGGTGAAATTGTTTCGGAGATTCGCCCACATTTGGGTTATCTCCACCGCTGCTTTGAAAAGCATTCTGAAAATGTAACCTATGAACAGGTGATTCCATTTACGGATCGCTGTGATTACCTCGCTGCCATGAATTCTAACTTTGGTTACGTGGTGGCCATGGAAGAACTCATGGAAATTAAAGTGCCGGAGCGGGTGGATTATATCCGCGTCATCATGGGAGAACTCAATCGAATTGCCAGTCACCTCTTGGCATTGGGAGTCTATGGATTGGATATCGGCGCATTTACACCATTCTTATATATGCTTCGTGATCGGGAACGCATTCTGGACATGTTTGAATACACCTGTGGTGCGAGACTCCTATACAATTATATGTGGGTTGGCGGGGTCTCTCATGATTTACCCAAAGATTTTCAAAAAATCTGTATCGGGTTTTTGGATTATTTCGAACCCCAGATTGAGGAGTACAACAACCTTCTCACATACAATAAGATTTTTGTAGAACGGACCGCTGATGTGGGTGTTATCCCTGCCGATGTAGCGGTGAGCTATGGTGTCACTGGGCCAAACCTTCGCGGTTCCGGTGTAAAGTGGGATGTTCGAAAAGATGAGCCCTATTCCATTTATGATCGATTTGATTTTGAAGTCCCTCTTGGGGATGGCCATTTTGGTACTCTGGGTGATTGTTTTGACCGATACTGGGTCCGGATGCTTGAGATTAAGGAAAGTGTAAAAATTCTCCGTCAGGCATTAAAAGATATACCCGGCGGTGATGTACACCAAATGCTGCCGAAAAAAATTAGACCACCAAAAGGGTCTGTCTACCGCCGGACTGAAAGTCCTCGTGGTGACCTTGGTTATTATATCATGAGCGATGGCACACCCACACCGTATCGTGTGAAGATGCGTTCGCCCGCATTTACTGCCCTATCCGTTTTGGATGAAGTGTCTCGGGGCTGGATGATTTCAGACGTGATTGCCATTTTAGGCAGTTTAGATATTGTATTGGGAGAGATTGATCGATGACCGTTGATATGCTCATAGATTGGTTCGCCACTATTGGCGATTTCCCCATCCTTTCATTTTTGTTGGCGGTGATCATTTCTGGCGTGCCTTTATTTTTGATCATGGCATTAAATGCCATGGTGGCCGTTTATGTGGAACGGAAAGTATCTGCTTTCATGATGGATCGGATCGGGCCCATGGGGCAGGGGCCGGGACTTCACGCCGGTAAATGGGGATTGCTCCAGACGGCAGCAGATGCAGTTAAGCTATTGGTGAAAGAGGATACAGTTCCCGAAACCTCTGATAAGTTTTTATTTAAAATGGCACCATACATTATTTTCATTGGTGCATTCTTAGGGCTGGCTGCTGTACCATTCAGTTCTGTACTTCAAGTGGCAGACTTTAACGTTGGTGTATTCTACATTATTGCAGTAGGGTCCATTGGTGTGATTGGCATTGTTATGGCCGGATGGGCGTCCAATAATAAATGGTCCCTCTATGGCGCCATGCGATCTGCTGCACAAATTATTTCATACGAGATCCCTGCGGGACTATCCATTATTGTGCCCATCATGATGGCGGGGACCATGAACCTTCAGGAAATGATTCATTTCCAAGAAGGAAATGTATGGGGTATTTTGCCCAATTGGATCATCTTTAATAATCCATTTACCTTTATTGCATTCTTCATCTTTTTTATTAGTGCCGTGGCCGAAACAAACCGGACGCCATTTGATATCCCGGAAGCAGAGTCAGAATTGGTGGCGGGGTGGATGACGGAATATTCCGGTTTCCGCTGGGCCGTATTTTTCTTGAGTGAATATGCCAATATGCTTGTAGTGAGTGGATTGGCCGTAGCAGGATTTCTCGGTGGATGGCAAAGTCCAATACCGGGGATGTTTGATACGGGCGCTTGGGGACTTTTCTGGTTTATGGGGAAATTAATTTTGTTAATCTTTGTTATGATGTGGTTCCGCTGGACCTTCCCACGGTTGCGGGTAGATCAGCTCATGCACGTATGCTGGAAAGTATTTATTCCTATTGCCATGTTTAACATTTTTGGTGTGGGCATTTGGAAATTGATTTTCGGGTAAACCATGTCTAAATATTTTGCAAACATATATGATACCGTAAACACCCTGTGGACAGGGATGCGTATTACCTGGGGTCATATGATAAATATTAAACGGGATAACGTAACCCTGCAGTATCCGGAAGAACGGTGGCCACGTCCTGAACGTAATATTGGCTTTGAGCATGAAGATTATAATGTGATTCGTTCTCGCCTTCATGTGGATATTGACGATTGTATCGGATGCCTCAAATGTGAAAGAGCGTGCCCAGTGGATTGTATCAAGATCGATACAATTAAAGCACCTAATCGTGGTGAGGATATTCCCGAGGTTAAACATACAGGTGAAACCTCCAACGGTACAAAGAAAGCTATGGTGGTAAGCCGGTTTACCATCGATATGTCTGAATGCTGTTATTGTAACCTTTGTACTTATCCATGCCCGGAAGAATGCATTTTTATGGTGGGTGGCCCTAATAGTTCAAAGCATCCCATCGATTATGAATTTTCAGAATTTGACAGAACAGATTTAATTTATCAATTCGCTAAAAAATTAAGTCCGGAACAAAAAGATGGCCTTCAAAACCCCAAACCGGAAGCAGAAGCATAATGGCTGATATGGTATTCTGGATTATTGTTGGCATTACCATTGGGTCTGCATTTATGGTGGTCCAAAGTAAAAGCCTGTTGTATTCTGCCTATGCATTACTGTTCACCTTTGTGGGCGTGACGGGGCTTTATGTATTCCTGTGGGCAGATTTTCTAGCCGTAGTGCAAGTGGTGGTTTATGTGGGTGGTATTCTCGTCCTGATTATCTTTGGGATTATGCTTACCAATAAGATTACGTCTGTGAATATTAGTCATGCATCCATGCAAAAAAGTGCCGGTGCCATTGTCGTTCTCGGATTTGTTGGTGTTCTTGGTTATATGGTGTTCAATACACCATGGGTTGAATTGGCCAATGCTGAGCCGGCTCAAACGGCTGAATCATTGGGTCATCTGCTCATGATGGATTATTTACTTCCGTTTGAAGCCGCATCCCTCTTATTGCTCGGTGCATTGATTGGCGCTACGACCTTATCCCGGAAGGAAAACTAATGGATAGTTTGACCAATTATTTGCTTGTTGGCGCCATCCTGTTCTCTCTAGGGTTATATGGTGTTGTCACCCGTAGAAATGGTGTGGCAGTGCTCATGGGGGTTGAATTAATCCTGAATGCAGCTAATGTGAATTTCTTGGCTTTTGCCCGATTCGGCGGCATGAATATGGCCGGTCATGTGTATGCATTGTTTGTTATTGTGCTAGCAGCTGCAGAAGCGGCCGTAGCCTTGGCAATTATTATCAACATTTTTAACAATTTTAATACCATTAACGTGGATGAAGTGAGCGAGCTCAGACAATGATGACCGGCAATATCATTACGGATTTTAGTTTACTCATTCTCTTTTTACCATTGGTAGCATTTACCATCAACATCTTTTTTGGTAAGCGTTTGCCACGACAAGGGGATTGGGTGTCGGTTGGCGCGATTCTCATTACATTGATTCTCTCCCTAAGCCTCCTCATTAATATGTTCATGAATTGGGATCAGAATTTTTCTCATGAAGCGACAATGTCATGGATTGATTTGGGTGCCTTCAAAATTGAGCTTGGTTTCTGGGTAGATAATATTACCATTGTTATGTTGGTAGTGGTGGCACTGATTTCAAGCATGACCCATATTTTTTCCTTAGAATATATGAAAGGTGATATTCGATATAATCGATATTATGCCTATTTGGGTTTATTTACATTTTCTATGAATGGAATCGTTCTTGCCAATAACCTCATGTCCCTATATATCTTTTGGGAATTAGTGGGTGTAAGCTCATATTTACTCATTGGCCATTGGTTTGAAAAACATTCCGCTGCCGATGCGAGTAAAAAAGCTTTTTTAACCAACAGGGTAGGGGATATCGGATTTTTCATCGGTATCATGCTCCTGTTTACCGCCATTGGGTCATTTAATTTTCAGGAACTCTTTACAGGTGTTTCTCAGGGGATGATTGGCGGCACACTTCTGACCCTTGCTGGCGTTGGACTCTTTATGGGTGCCGTGGGTAAATCTTCTCAATTTCCACTTCATATTTGGTTACCGGATGCCATGGAAGGTCCCACACCTGTTTCTGCATTGATGCATGCCGCCACCATGGTTGCAGCTGGGGTTTACTTAACGGTGAGACTGTTCCCATTGTTTTCACCGGAAGCGCTCACCATTATTGCTTATGTAGGTGGCTTTACGGCTTTGT
>LSCF01000046.1 GCA_001577025.1 Fidelibacterota bacterium TCS55
GCAGCGGATCGCCAAAGTATCGATCTATTGAATATAATGATTCATCAGTTGTGGTGAATACGCTCACCAATGGGACAAAACATATCCTTTATCATGACAGTGTAAAAGTGAATAAAGCCATGTTTATTGCCGCAAGTACCGAGAACCGGTCCATCACTTATAATTATTTTTCGGATGGTACAGATGCTTCGGGATGGACCGGCTATGAAACAATTGCGTACGACGATGGTGAAGCGGATCTCTTCACCACATCGGACAACAGTCAATTCGGTTGGTTAGGATGGGGTAATAATTTTACCGGTAGCGGATGGGGGATGGCCTTTGATCCAAAGATGGCTGAAAACCAATTGGTTGAACTAAATCTCATGGTTGGTTTTGCGCAGGAATTTTCCGGCAGTACCACACCAGCCAATGCAGATAAAGATTTCAATATTCATTTTTTTAAACGAGATCCATCCACCGGTGCGGTGACCGATATTATGGACCCGATTTTATGGTCAACATCTAGATCAGGTTTGACCGGCAATTTCAGCACCATAGACCTAACGCCGTATAAAGCCCAGTTATCCAATTTGGGACCCATCGTGATCACCATCGTCGAGGATGATACGGTCGGCACCTATTTTGCCATGGATAAAAATAAAAATGGTGAGAATTATACATTTGCATACAATTACAATAATAGCGGCACATTAGATTCCATGAATAATTTTTCTGTGGGCGGTGTATCCTTGGATGGTTGGAATTACATCTTCCGTGCCTCATTTTATATTGCGGACAATACCGTACCCAATCTAAAAGCGGGCTATATGCAGCATTCTATTTTTAATGATGTAATGAAAATTTATGTGGTTGGTAATTCAGTATTAAGCCCCGATCACATGACTATTACTGCCAATAATGCTGGTTATGAATCTGTATTGGATGCACAAGCGGTGGCCTCAAACGACTCGTTGTTGTTGGTTGAACAATTTAAGCTCAATACTACTGGGACGTTGGATATCAATGTGAAAGGTACGCTACGGTACGGACGTACCAATATTGATACCACATTCAAATACAATGTGAATTACACGTCATCAAAAGTAGGTGGTGATGTGGCATCCAGAGATGGGATTTACACCATCTCAATTCCCGAAAATAGTCTAAGTGAAGATAGCTATGTTATCGTGGGGAAAGACCCTTCAGGACCGGGAACTGTCACCATGTATAATGACCTAGTCATGGGGACCATATATACGGCAGGACCCATCGGTAAAACGCTTGCAACTGGTGCGACTATATCGTTGGCATTGAACGGATTAGATGCAGAAACGGTATCCATTGGCTATTGGGATGGAGAAGTCTGGCGGGAGCTTAGGTCATCTGTGTCTGCCGATGGTGCATCTTTAGAAGGAATTGGCACCCATTTAGGCCATTATGCCTTAATTGCCAAAGGAAGCGGCATGCCATTGGCCGTGGATGAAAAATTAATGATTCCAACTGAATATGCTTTGGCGCAAAATTATCCAAACCCGTTTAATCCTGAAACGCGGATTCATTATGAATTGCCTGAATCGGGCCATGTCCGTCTGGTGATTTATGATATCCTGGGTAGAGAGTTGGTGCAATTGGTGAATACCCAGCAAGGACCGGGGCGATATGATATCCTCTGGAAAGGTGAAGATGCGTCCGGATTGCCTGTGAGCAGCGGTATTTATTTTTATCAACTGAAGGCCGGTTCATTTTCTGAAACAAAGAAAATGGTGGTGTCCCGATGAATATGCAACTTGTAAAATATTTCATGGCGATATCAATTCTATTCATTGTGGGCTGTGATAAAGAAAGCGATCCATCTTTTGAAATCACCATTGATCCCGTTGAGCACAAATATGGTAAGGTCGAAGTCAATGAACGATCTGTTCAAAAAGTACGGATTAAAAATACGGAAAATTCTTCAGAAGCATTTGTAGGTGAAATAGTGATTATGGATTCACCTGCATTTACCATGGATTTTAGCGGTGTACTGACTTTAGAGAAAAATGAGTCCAAGGAAATTTATATTACATTCAGACCCACTTCTGCCATGGAATATTCCGGAAAGTTGTTGATCAAGAATGATTATGTACTGAAAGAAATGTATCTGTATGGTGAAGGGGTTGCGCCAGTGTCTTTCACAATTGATCAGTCAAAGCTTGAATTTGGGTTGGTTAAATCTGGGGAGGCTAAAGATCTAGATATTAATTTTTCAAACAGTGCCGCGTCAGGTTTTAATTTAGAATTAACATTATCCATCCCATCCAGTGACTTTTCTATTGTGGGGGGACAGACTAGTCTTGTGGTGCCGCCGGGCCAATCTCAAACAACCACAATTCGCTACACGCCAACGGTTAGCAGTAGCTCTAAATCCTTAAAAATAAACCATAATAGTACGGTTAAACTGAATCCATCCACCATTCAATTGACGGGCATTATGGATGAGTCTAGCGTGATTATTAATAAAATTTCTGATGGGTGGACCCAATTTGAAAGCAGTGATTATAGTGGCAGCCGCCAATCATTTCAAGATGCAATGAATAAAGGGCGTATCCATGCGGCTTATGATAGTTTATATGGAGAAGCCATGGGTGGCCGTGGTTGGGCTGTATTGTTTAATACTTCCTTATCATCCCGCGGTGAATCGGCCTACATTGATTTCACCAATGCAATATCAGGATATGGTACAATAATCGCATCAAATAGTAAGCTGGATTGTTAGCAGGGATAGCCATTAGCGGTGCCCTAATTGGTGGTTCGACCAGCGTCTATTCAGCAGTCATCAGTGCGGCCAAAACTGTTTTGACAGAAAATAATTATTATTCATTCTCACATAAAACGTCTGTTGATCACAAAGATGTAAGAATGGCCAAAATTCAAGGTCACTACTATTTAGGAGAATATACTGAAGCGGCGTCCGAAATGGATGTATTGGACCCCACCAATGCGCCCCATTCGTCTGATCCCGGCACTTTATTAGCTGCCATTCAAGCCTTAGCCGGATCGTTATAGTTTGACCCTCGACGGCAAAACGGCTATCCTCACTGGTGCATCTCGAGGTATTGGTCCATATATTGCAAAATCATTATCTGCCCAAGGTGTAAATATCATTGGGATTGCACGGAGTGCTTCTGGTTTAGACAATACGAAATCAGCAGTTGAGGCTAATGGCGGTACATTCCATTCACATCCTTTTGATCTTACCGATATAAATGGGTTAGAATCTTTGGTAAATCAACTTTGGACTCAATACGGTCCCATCAAAATTTTAGTGAATAATGCGGGCATTGAATATTCTCAGCACTTTGATAAGATGACCCGTGAAAAAACATCTGATATTTTAAGTACTAACGTACAATGCCCCATAGAATTAACAAGATCGATTCTCCCGAAAATGATTGCAGAAAAAGAAGGGCATATCATTACCATTGCATCCTTGGCGGGGAAAAAGGGATTGGCCTATAATTCTATTTATTCAGCATCGAAAGCGGCTATGATTATGTGGTCCGATGGATTGAGACAGGAATATGCTGATTCACCCATCGATATATCCGTGATTTGTCCCGGATTTATTTCAGAGGTTGGCATGTTTAATGATGACAATATACCGCCGCCGCCAATGTTAGGTGCATCTAAGCCTCAAAAAGTGGCCGACGCCGTGATGAAAGCATTAAAAAAAGGGTCTTGCGAGATTATTGTAAACAAAGGCCCTATCAAGCCCTTATTGGCTATTGGCCAGCTTTCTTGGAAGATTGCCGATACGATTACCCGATGGTTCGGTGTGCCCGCCCTTAATCGGAAGCGGATTTCCGTTTAATTGCCTGTTTCTGAACTTTTCTTAATTTCCGTTGGGACCACCATTTCACAGGACGGCTGTTCATAATCGGCCGGACGATGGGCTGAGATTTCTTCCATATCCATTCCGACAAATCAAATACAAACATATTATCGGGGAAAGGTGTATGTTCGTTGGAGGGAATAAAATAGTTGGATCGTTTATCTTTAATCCAATCATAGGTTATTTGCCCTAAGGTGATAATAGGAATAATGGTTACGGCCGTGCCAAAATTACCCGTAATGGGTGGAGACATATCCGGCAATAATTGAAGAATTGGTTTGATGGATTGCTGAGAGATCGCCTGAAAAGAAACTACGCCACCAATTATATATATCCCGGTCCAAAATCCCTTTTCGACAGATTGCCCCACATAAGATGGTCCCGATCGCACTTTATAGATATCAAAAAGAGAATGATAGACTGCCTTTCCAGTCGAATCTGAATAATGAAATGTAGCCACTTCCGGATTCCGTAATACCGGTTCAAAAAATATATTATCAAAAGCAACCGTATCCCCATTATGAAAAATAATATAACCATCCCTTTTTTGCAGATCGCCAATGCGATCTTTTAACGATCTAGATTGATGTATGAATATGCCATAATCGTTGTAAATAAAGTAAATATTGTCCAAAAAGATCGTCCCGGGTTTTAAATTCTTTACATCCGTATAAAAAACAGTGTCGACGACGATTGAATCAACCAAAACAGAATTGGCATTTCCATTTAAATCCACAATCACATGCTTCACATTGATGGTATCTGCTGGGTCAGGCACAGATGATATGCGGCGCATTTTAAATGGGGTATCCAATTCATAATGGCTGGGCTGATAAATAGGGAACTCTTTAAATGGATAGAGGGTCCCCAAATCCACCTTTTCATTCTTAACCACAAACCGATGATTGATATCAATATCTTCGCCGGTTTTGATGTTTAACTTATAGGATCCTTTGGAAATGCCGTCAAAAGAGAATTTACCGCCACCAAACCGTTTTAATACTTTTTTCGATGTTTTAGTCTGCGCGATGACCTTGTCAGTGGTATCCATGAGGGTCACTTCTGCATTCTCCAAAAGGGTGCCGGATTTATACACGGCCGTGCCTTTCACTTCAAACCCAATGGGATTTTGGCCTATGAGAATTGAGAAGAGAAGTGCAATGACGATGATATATCGGTGCTGGCGCATGGATTAATTTAATTCAATTTTATTCAGTATGTATGCATGACAATGGATTAATTCCATCGTAATTTTTATAAATGATTCACGCCCGGCGAACCGCAACTACATTCATATTATGGTCAGTTTTGGCCATTTCAACAGGCTTTGCACAGCCCAAATGGACATTTCATATTGGAAGTGGATTTTATCAACCATCTCTAGGTTATCTTGATCCCGACTCCAATAGCGTTATTCCTTCATTAAGTGCTTTCGGTAAAAATATCCTCATAGACTGGGGTGTGAAATATCAATTTTATCCTAATGCGAGAGTGGGATATTCTAGATCCAATTCTTATCATACTGGGAAGATTGGCGATTCCGATTATTTGAGAACCATCTCTTACCGTATGCTCACATTCGAAACGTTTTTCTATCCTCGTGAAAAGATAGAGTTAAATTTTATGTTGGCCCCTATGTACAACAAAGGGATTATAAAATTAACAGCACAATCGTCATCAGCCGATTGGGATACTGTTTTAAATAGTTATGGGAACTCGGGTGCCACTTTAACTACTGGAGGTGAAATGATCAAACGTTGGTTTGGTTTGACCAGTATGATTGGTTTTCGCTACTATATGTTTCCATGGTTTGCCATAGACGGCAAAGCAGGGTTTATTCGAAATGCTTATAGTGAAAAGAATTGGAAATTGGAAAAAGAGAAGGTGGCTGGTCCCACCATGAATATCGAGAAACTGCCTGTCTTTAATATCCATTTTGTGTTCGGATGGTAAAATATTTTATCATCGTGATATGGGGGAGTGTGCTCATGGGGCAAGAAGTCTCACCACCAAAAAGTGTATGTTCAAGTGAAATTGTTTTAAAAGCCCGAACTGAAGGGTATCGATCATTAACTTTGGGCGAAAAAATTCAATTCACCTTGGATTTACGAAAATGTGAACCGGCGGAATTAAAAAAAGCCATCAAAAAAGAAGTGAATCAAAAGCAGCTGAAATCCGATGCACAAGCAGGAGAAACATTTGTTGGCAAAACATCGTCATTCGCTTATTGCGTGATAGCTATAATAGTATATTGGACTTTTGCCTAAGGTGAAAAGCACTATTCTATTTATGTTGTTGCTAAATGCGATGGTGGGACAAAATCATAAAATAACAGAAAATTATAAGGCTGCGGTTCGCATTAAACTCCATTTAGACGATAATCCACTTTTATATATGGATGAACCCAAATCTGCCTATTTAAATACAGCCCATAAAGAGTGCAGGGGTCTTATCATATATTATGAAACACGACAGTTCTACGGGTTTCAATCAAAAATGAATGCATTGGATCGAGCGGCGACACGATATAAGCAGACCCGATATAATCAGGTATCGCCAAAACAAAAAGAATCAAATATTCGCTATAATTATTTTTCTACCGGTTCATCTGGCAGGGATTGAATGAACTCGTCACCCAATTCTTCAATAATGACCTTTGCAATGGATTCGGCAACTTCATCGTCGCGCAGCCCTTCTTTGCCCAAAGCTTTCCAGGACTTGGTCATGGTATTTAAATCATCCTTGTTGGCGAATATTTCATCCAATACAGCAGAAGGGACATTAAAATCCCTCAACCGCTGATACATGTTTAAAGTCTTAATTTCCATGTCAAAAATTTACTGCCTAACATTATAGATAAAAAGGAGTCCTTCGATGGAAAAGCATATAAAAATTCTGTATGGATTAGTGATTGTGGGATTTGTATCCTTGTCATTGCAATTGTGGCTGCAAACTCGGGCCATTCAGGAACTGAATGTTAAGATGGAATCTGTACGTGAATTATTATTCAGATTTGCCTAATTGATTTATAGTAAAAAGACCCTAATTTCCGCCCCGAAATAATTCAAATTCTCAACCATTGGCGTCGTACCCAAGTGGTCTAAGGGAACGGTTTGCAAAACCGCTATTCGCCGGTTCGAATCCGGCCGACGCCTCGATAATTATGCCCGGGTGATGGAATTGGTAGACATGACGGACTTAAAATCCGTTGGCTGAATAAGCCGTGCCGGTTCGAGTCCGGCCCCGGGCACTGAATGAAACCCCTTGACTATTTATAATGAGTTAGGGGGTTTTTGTTTTATATTCCACTCAATGATAAAGAAAATTATTATACTTGGCTTTATATCATTCTGTCATGGCCAGCAGGCTGACATTTATAATCGAGAATACCAAACCGCCCCTAATTTTGAAATTGATGTACAGCATTATGATATTTCTCTTCAAATCTATGACCATATCAAAACATTTACTGGTGAAACAGCAGTCACATTTAAGATAATTAAAAATGACTTAAAATCAATCAAGTTGGATGTTGAAACTGTAACAATTACCCATGTACTAGAAGGGAGTCGAAAACTAAATTTTACACAAACTAATGGCGCCCTACGCATTGAACCAAATGGTACACCTAAATCCGGTGAAACATTAACCTATACGATTCATTACGATTCTAAAGGAAAAGAAGCAGATCCATCCCAATTCAATATGGGCGGAGTCAAAGTTTTAGGTATCGGATTTTTTGATGAGACAGAAGACAATCCGCAATTGGTCCAAAGTCATTCTTTCCCCACAGGGGCGAGGCACTGGTTCCCGTCCAATGATCATCCGGCTGATAAGGCCACAAGCCGTATCGCCACTACCGTCCGCAAAGATTGGAAGGTATTGGCCAATGGACTTCTCACTAATCAATCAACTCGTGGTGATTCAATCACATACACTTGGGATTTAAAATTACCCAATTCAACCTATCTGTATGTAATGGTTGCCGGTCCGTTTGAAGTGATACAGGATTATCATAAAGATATTCCCATTGCATATTGGGTTTACCCAAAGGATAAGGAAAACGCAATGATTTCATTTGAACGTACCAGTGAAATCATGACATTCCTTGAGGGTGAGTACGGTGTACCATTCCCATGGCCAAAAATGGACCAGATTACCATCCCCGGCATCGGCGGCGGTGCAGAGAGTACCACGGCAACTATTTTAGGGCATAACACAATTCATGATGAAAAGGCTGAGAAAGATTTCCCAAGTCATTGGCTTGTAGCCCATGAAGCGGCCCACCAGTGGTGGGGGGATTATATCACCATGGGTAATTGGCACCATGCGTGGCTGAACGAAAGTTTCGGCACTTATGGAGAATATCTCTATAGCGCCCATTCTAAAGGGTACGATGAAGGTCAGATCAATTTATGGAAGAAAAAACAAGCCTATTTCCGAGAGTATCGTAATCGATATTCTCGCCCAATGGTCCATCCGTATTGGGATTGGCCAAATCAAAATTTTGATAGTCATATTTATCCCAGAGGCGCTGCGGTGCTTCATATGCTGCGACAGGTCATCGGTGAAGATAATATGAAAGCATTTCAGAAAAAATTCTTAACCCAATATGCCTATGGCAGCCCAACATCAGCAGATCTTTTTCGTGTGGTGAATGAGACCGTAGGTAAGGATGTTAGTTGGTTTTTTGATCAGTGGGTGATGAGTGCAGGACATCCCCAATTGGAGGTTAAAACACATTGGGAAGATGGTATGCTTACCATTTGGATCGACCAAACACAATCAGGGAAAAAGACACCGGAAGCATATAGGCTTCCGCTAGACGTCGATTTACATTATGAAAATCGAGTTGATCGTCAAACTGTATGGGTGGATGGACGGCAAACTGTCCATCGATACAAAACGAAGATTGAACCCATATTGGTCAGAATTGACCCGGACGACCATTTATTAATTGAAGTGAATCAGCATAAAACTAAAGCAGGGTTATTGCACCAACTGAAAAAAGATAATGTAATTGGTCGACGGGGTGCAGTATTGGCCTTAACGCCTCATCATGGAGATAAGAAAGTCATTAAAGTTTTAAAAAGGGCGGCATTACACGATGATGCTTGGTTTGTACGGCAAGCTGCATTTTCTCAGTTAACCCATCATCTGGATCAATACGACTGGGAGCGCGCATACAAGCGTGAAGTACATTCCCAACCTAGACGGACTATAATTACAGAATATGCAAAAGTATTCCCAAGTGCAGCCGCAGGGCTCATCCGAGCATCGGTTCAATCTGATGATAGTTATATCGTGCAAGCAGAGATGATTCGTCAATTGGGTGAAGTCGGTACAGCTGATGATATTCCTTTGGTTAAATCGTTTGTAAAACCATGGTCACCCAGAAAAATCGTCAGAAATGCTGCCAATAAATCCATTAATTCTCTAAAGGCTAAATAATATAGTTTTAAGAATTGTAATCATATTAAGCACTTTTTGGTGTCTTAATGCCCAATCCCGAATTGACGGCCGCATCGTTGATGAATCCACCAATGACCCCTTGGTTGGGGTGAATATATTTTTCTCTAAAACATCTATGGGCACCACGACCGATAAAGATGGATTCTATTCCATGAAACCTATTCCTGCGGGGCGGTACGAATTGGTCATTTCCATGATTGGGTATAAAATGGAAAGACAAGATTTGATCATATATGATAACGATCGAATCGCTTTGGATTTTCGATTAAAGCCTGAACCCATCCAAATGGCAGAAATTACAGTTACTTATAAAAAAGATAAGAAGTGGCAAAAAGATTATACATTATTTAAACGGGCATTTTTAGGGACAAGCATGAATGGGGAGGAATGCACAATACTGAATGAATATGTATTATCATTTGACCGCAAAAGTGGACTACTAATGGCCAAAGCTTCTCAGCCATTAAAAATCGAAAATAAACGATTGGGTTACGAAATTACCTATTATCTTGATGAATTCGAATTGGATGATGTGTATGTACGCTATGCTGGCGATTCATTTTTTAAAGAGATGCAGCCCCGATCTAAACGAGAATTGGATAGATGGGTAAAATATCGCCGTGTGGCCTACAATGGATCCATTCGTCACTTTTTAAATACATTGGGAGAACGATTTGATTTACGTTACAAAATGGATGGAGATAGTTTGGTCGAGCATGTAGATTGGGTAAACATGAGTAGAAGGCGTGGTAAAGATCCGCTCATGATTGAAGGATTTGATATATATGTGGTCAAGCCGGGAAAATCGGGTAATCTAAATGCTCATTTTCGATTAATGAACAAACAAGATGAAATTGTATATCCGGGAGATTACCCCAATGAATTACGGTTATCTTTCGAGAAAAGATTAATGGTTATTTATCGACGAGAATCAGAAGAAAATAATTATAGCAAAGATTTAATAAAGATGAGGGCAAATCCATTTCAAAAATCTTATCTTTTATTAAATAAGGATATGGTTATTTGATAAATCGGGTCGATATTTTGAAACCTATATGATCGAACAGCGGGGCTATATGGGATGGGAGCGATTTGGTGATAAATTGCCGTTTAATTATAAAAGGCCAGAGTAAATGGTTTCACTCTTCCCTTTATCTATGATTCAACCTAAATTAGTACCCCTAAAGATTTGGATTGAAAATCTCTATCATGAATAAGAAGGCAGTTATATCAATGAAAAAATTTACAATAATGGCCCTCATGATTATTGCTATCGGATGTAATGGCAATAAAATAATATTCCCAAAGCAGATCGAATTCAGCACCAGCGCAAGGTTAGTGGTAAATGAATTTATTCCCTATATTGAATCCAATGGATATGTGGTCATTAATAAATTGGATACCCAAATGACCATGATGAGTCAGAATGGATTTATGACCGTAGAATATTTAGAGACAGAGTGGAAGCGTTCCGGTATATTTCATGAGAATACTGGCAATGAATATATTATTAAGCAAAAGGTGTGGATTACTATTGATATGCCAGGCGTTATAACGGTTGAATCCGTGTTTGGTTACATGGATGGTGATGAAATGGTTGTTATGAAAAATGCCCCAGGGAATCTCCATAATGAAGTAACCGCCCTACCAGAGGGCTTGAACAATCTTGTATCCTCTAAATCCTTATAATCTAATGCCCAAGAAAAAACAAACGAACCCTGCAGAAGACTTTAACAATCTCATTCGAGAAAGCGCATTGAATATCGAAAAAGGAATGGAATCCTTCTTTGACGATGTGGCCAATGGAGCCGAGTGGATTATTGGTCATTTAGATCCACCAAAGAAGCCTAAAAATTCAGAGGAGAAAAAGACGTAATTAACCATGATTTGTGCGCTGGGTCACAAGAAATAATAATGGGCTTGAATAAAGACATAATCAGTACTAATTTAAAAGAGATTGAGAGCTTAAACAGTAGGGCTTTCACTCTGACCAAACGAAAAAAGGAGATCATTATGACTCGTACATTAAAAACTCTAGCACTATTTTTGATGGTATCAACTGTTTCTTTTGCTTATGCGCAACAAGATGAATTAGATGATACCAAAAAAGGTGGCGGCAAGTCAACAGTAAAAGATAATGTGAAAAAAGGTTCTGGTGTGAAACTGGATGGTACGATTAAAACCGATGGTTCAAAACCTAATCCGGCAAGATTGGCTAGCCATGAATCCGGTGCCGCATCTGTAGATAAAAAAGAAGGCATGACACAAGGGAAAGCCAAAAAAGGCAGCTTTTGGAGCCGACTCTTTGGGAAAAAGGACGCCAAGAATAAAAAAGAAGAATAAAACCTGACTTTTTAAAATTTCTTAATGAAAATAGGGCGATTTATTCGCCCTATTTTTTTTACCTATAACTATTGTAAAATTGGTACCAATAATTAGAGGAATATCAAAAAATGTATCTCCGTAAAATTTGTTCAACAATTATTATTTCGTCCTGCCTCATTGGGCAGACCTTTAAGCATGATGTATCCGGCGGCTATTATGGCCGTGAGGGTAATACCGATTATCAATACTATAATTTTGCCTGGTCAACGACGGCCTATGGCGACATAAACTTTGGCGGTATGGTCTTGAAAGATTCCGAATTATTATTTGCCTTGGATAAGAATAATTCTACCTGGCAAGGGCAACCATATGAGAATGACCAAAGTTTATTGTTTAAATTTGATTTATGGGCCAACGGTAAGATTTCACCTTTTCTAATCGCAGAAACGTCTTATGATGAAGCATTGGGGATCAAAGACAGAACGAATTTTGGTGTGGGTGCAAAATATCGGTTGATCGGCGATATGCTGTCCATTAGTGCTGCATTCTTATCTGAAAGTGAAGAAACAGCGGGGAAAAATGCAATTCAACTTTATGCTGACTTTGGAGATTCCCTCGGTGTGACCGCTTATAAAAATAATTCAGATTTGAAGCCCACATCTTATTCAAGGGTATCCATTCGTCCAAAATTAAAATTACCCTTGGGTGAAAACTTTTATTACGAATCCGAATACTACTATAAGCCTGCCGGTGATGATGTGCTGACAAATTGGAAAAATTCATTTTCCATTAAAACAGCGGCAGAATGGCTCAATATTGAAATCAAATACAACATTAAAACAGATAGTCGTCCTGCGCCCAAAATCTTTATGGCTTACGATCCACGATATTATACGCCGGGCCAAAATATAACATTTACTAACCCAGGTAAAGGTGCTGTCTCATTCGATCGTGATATGGAACAATCAAAAGCAGATGGCTTTGGGGAATATTATATTAAAGACTACAAAGCCAATGACAACACAATCACCATTGGTATTAATATTACCTTTTAACGAGCGTTAATCCATGAAAAAACTGATTGTCATCACCGCGGCGATGTGCCGAGCATTCTGTAATCCGCTTTCAGGATTGGGAATTAAATTAAGAAAAAGAAAAATCCAGATCTAGCTGGATAATTGCCGCAGGCGCTCGAATAGAACGGCACTCACGGCTGCAGATACATTTAAAGAATTGGTTTTTCCTTGCATAGGGATTGTGGCCTGAAAATCGCTACTGTCTAATACCAGTTTTTTAATACCACGACCTTCACTGCCAATCACAATTAACACCTTTCCTTTATAGTCCATTTTATGCCAGTCTCTAGCCTTCACACCATTCTCCATTGCAATGACCCAAAATTCATCTTTTTTTAATGCAGTGATAGTTTGATGAAGATTGCTCACGGTATAAATAGGCACTTGGGTGAATGCGCCTTGACTTACTTGCATCACCGTATCGGTTACACCGCAGCTATCATGCTTGGGGATAATAATTCCATCAATACCAGCACATTCTGATGTGCGAATGATTTGTCCCAAGTTTTGAGGGTCTTCAATTCGATCTAAGGCCAATAAACCGATATCACCATGCTGTTTTTGAAAGGATGGAAGCGGTTGGTCGATTTGGCCTGTGAATCGAACGATAATCCCCTGAGTGCGCCATTTGCCAAAATTTTGTTTGAATTGGGTGCTATTGAGGAATTTGATATGTCCACCATGATAGCCCAGGGCATGGGTAACCTTTCCATCCCGTTCTGCCGGACTACCGGATTGAATCAGGATATCTGTAATTTTATACCTTCTGGATTCCAGAACGGCGGCGCATCCATTGATGCCGAATATCGTATGTTGGTCTTTTCCCATGATCTTACTGTAAAGAATATAATAAAAGATTGCATCCAGAGATTGTAACAAATGTGAGATAAATTTTAACTTAGCCACTTAAATCAAGGATAATTATGG
>LSCF01000047.1 GCA_001577025.1 Fidelibacterota bacterium TCS55
TCTGGGAAGATAATTCAATTCCCAGAGCAGAACGGCAATTCCCCTCGGACCATGGAGCCGTGGTCATTGATCTGATCTGGGTGAAGGAGGATTAAGGGGGGAAACTATGATCCACCGATTACTTTACTTTATTTCCATTCTTTTCATCATCGGTTTCCAATCAGCCCAAAGGCGGATAAGATTGTTATAGTGGTGGAGGAAGAATGAAAGGATTCAGATTATATCCAAAATCCTGACCGACTTTGATTTAAACAATCACTCCTAATAACTAATGGTTAAAAGGCAGTCATTTTAGGGGAGCTATATTCCCATAATTAGGATATTAATATCTTGATAAATGTATATTATTAGTATAAATTTTGGGTCCGAAATAGAAAATAATTATCAACCCTCTTAAAGTCGGAGTATAGAAATGAAATTATTAAATCGTTTTTCATCACCTCAATTCTTCGGCACAATATTAGTCTTTATATTAGCCGGAGCCATTGGGTGTGAGGGACCGACCGGGCCTGCAGGTCCTCAAGGTGAAAAAGGGGATAAGGGAGACCAGGGAATTCCCGGATTAGATGGGATCAATGCTGCAGAGAATTGTACGAATTGTCATAACAAAGATACAGATGTACTAGCTGCCAAGTTGCAATATGATAATTCGACCCATGCCACCGGAGCCAACATTGATCGTAATGATAAATCTTGTGCTCCCTGCCATACCCACGAAGGGTTTATAGAAACGCTGGCATCGGGTGCTGATACAACAACAGCCACCATTTCAAATCCAACACCCCAATCCTGCAGAACCTGTCATCAGATTCATACAGATTTTGACAGTACGGATTTTGCACTTACAACCACAGCAGATGTTACCTTAAGAATCGATCCTGCTGAGACCGTGAGTTTGGGCAAAGGGAATTTATGTTCCCAATGCCACCAGCCCAGGTTACCAGGTGGAATGCCAACGGCCACGAGTACTGACAGTGTGAATGTCTATTATAAATACTGGGGCCCCCATTATGGAACCGAAAGCACGATTCTCGCTGGTAAAGGTGGTTATGAAGTTGCCGGGTCTGTCACGTATGAAAATGGGGATCATACAGCATTCGTGACTGAAGGTTGTCCCACCTGTCATATGGCAGAAGCCCATGCCACAGCTGCCGGTGGACATACCATGGAAATGAACTACATGCAATATGGTCAATCTGTCCTCAATGATGCCGGCTGCAGTGGGTCTGCCTGTCACGCTGATGGGGACGCGAAAACAAAACTTGCTGCGTCGAAAGCCGAAATTAAAACAGCTCTTGATGAATTAAGAACACTCTTAATTCAACAAGGTGTGATGGATGATACGGATCATGGAATTCCCGGAATGAAATCTGCTCAACAGGCAGGTGCCTTAGTGAACTACCTAATGGTTCTGAAAGACGGGAGTCATGGTGCCCATAACAAACCCTATGCACTGGCCTTGTTAAAGAATGCTAAGGAGGCCATTCAATAATCGATGATTGAATATTAAATAGGAAAGGGGCAGAATTTTCTGCCCCTTTTTTATTTCCAAGCGATTGGTTATATTTTTTGTAAAAATTGGAGGGGGACCCTTTCCATATTATGATGACAGTTACCGTTAGGTTTTACGAGGAATTAAACGATTTTTTGCTGCCTTCAAACCGTAAGAAAGATTGCCAAAAAATCCTGTCCCACCGGACCACCGTAAAAGATGTAATTCAATCTTTTGGCGTACCCCATACTGAAGTGGACCTCATGTAGAACTGAAAAATATTCTGCTGGAAATGTATAACCATCAGAAAGATCGTAATTATGCCACATCCACAGAGATCGACCAGTTTAATCTTGGGTTCCGGAATATCATCCTGAAGGAATTTCGAATCAGCTTTAATTATAATTCTTTCGATGGGGCTTTTTATGGTAGCCGAACATTGAACAAATACAAATTCAATAAGACCTATTATATGTCCAATTCATTTTACGGATTGTTATCGCAGGCAAACCTCTATGGAAATATGTATACACGGCAATTGAAGGACATTGAGAAATCCTATTTAACGGCCCTATCCTTAACTAAAAATGAGCTTGAGAATTAATTAGAAAATAATCAGTTCTTCCTGCCGCAGATTTTTAATTTTAAGTCCTCCGTTGTAAATTGAGCCACAAGGAGGAAACTATGAACCACCGATTACTTTGCTTTATTTCTATTCTTTTAATCATCGGTTGCCAATCAGCCCAAAAAGTGGAATATCTTCAAACTGATGAGCATGCCAAACAAGGGCTCCCATTTTCTGAGGCAGTCCGAGTAGGAAATATGCTTTATCTCTCAGGGCAAGTTGGTAATATACCAGGTGAAATGGAAGTTGTACCGGGAGGCATTGGTCCAGAAACACGCCAGACCATGGAAAATATTAAAGCTGTTCTAGAAAGGTATGGCTCATCCATGGATAAGGTCGTAAAATGTCTATGTATGCTAGAAGATATTAATGAATGGGCGGCCATGAGTGCTGAATATGTAAAATTCTTTCCCACCCATAAGCCTGCTCGTTCTGCGTTTGCGGGTACCGGCTTGGCCATTGGTGCCAAGGTGGAGATTGAATGTATGGCAACGATCGAATAAAGGAGGTAAGAATGAAAGAAAACCTAACACGCCGACAATGGCTAAATACTGGTGCAACAATTTTAGGCGGTTCCATATTGGGTTCCGTCGCAGGAGTAAGCCCATTAAAAGCTGCAACCAAATCTTTACCCAGCGCACCAATCCGGATGATGTTTAATGAAAATCCATACGGACCATCTCAAGTGGCCCGGAGAGCAATGCGAAAAGCATTCGGTGAAGCGAACCTTTACTCTATGCGAGGTGCCAAAGCTCAATTCAAAGCACTCATGGCGAAACTGAATGGTGTCACCCCCGATCATATCGCTGTGGGCTTTGGCTCTGGAGAAATATTAAAAAAAGCCGCACTCATGAATGGTATCGATAAAGGGGAATTGGTTTCACCGGCCCTTACTTTTGAGACGATTAACCGCTATGCCAATACCATGAAGTCCAATGTGAAACGAGTTCCCATGACCGATGATATTGGTATCAACCTAGACCGCATGGCCGATGCTGTAAACCGACGGACAAAATTAGTTTACCTTTGCAATCCCAACAACCCCACTGGCGCTCTTATGGATACGGATGAATTGAAAGCCTTCTGTAAAACCATATCTAAGAAAGCCATTGTTTTCGTGGATGAGGCTTACCATGAATACGTGATGGATCCCAACTACCGGTCTATGATTGACTTGGTGAAAGCCGGCCATAACATTATTGTTAGCCGGACGGCTTCTAAAGTCCACGGTCTTGCAGGTCTGAGAGTAGGCTTTGCCATCACCACACCCGAGACCGCCAAGCGGATGGAATCCTACCTTACCGATTCGCTGAATATAGTTGGTCTTCGGGCTGCTATTGCTTCTTACCAGGATAAGAAATTCCAAACCTATAGTATCTCACAGAATAACCGGGCTCGCGATGTGGTAACAGGGTATTTGGAAGCAAAAGGGATTGAGTATCTGGATTCCCAAACGAATTTTATGTTCATCAAGACCGGAATGGAAATCACAGATTTGCAACCGGCAATGGAAAAGCACGGTGTATTAGTAGGCAGACCATTTCCGCCCTATACAAAATGGTGTAGGCTCAGTATGGCCAAGCCAGAAGAAATGGAACGATTCAATTCCGGATTGGATAAGGTGTTGGGATGAGAAAAATTACATTTATATTGATACTTGGTTTTGTTTTTGGTCAAACACCGGATAATTATGAAGACCTCCAAACCCTGTTTAAGGATTGGCGCGCATTTGAAAGTCCTCCCTTATTAAATGGTGCGCCGGATTATACCAAAAGGCAGTTCAAAAAACGGCAGCGTCCATTCAAGGCACTGCAAAAACGATTGGCCACAATCGACACCACCGGCTGGCCTGTATCTATGCAGGTGGATTGGCAAATCGTGGAAGCAGAAATGAATGGTTACGATTTCAATCGCCGCGTTCTGAAATCCTGGGAAAGAGATCCGGCTTTTTACCAAACGGTGTGGATGTACCAAAGTGACGTCCCCGCTCATGAAGGGCCCACTAACCACGCTCTATTAGAATATTGGCAATACGAATGGCCATTAACAGGAAAATCCAAATCCAAATTTTTACAAGAATTGGAACTCATACCCGCATTCCTGGAACAAGCAAAAAGTAATCTCACTGGGAATGCGAGAGATCTGTGGGTTGCAGGCATTAATGATATCCGGAGTCAAGGAGAAAGTCTCAAAACCATTGAACAGCAGCTTCTAAAACACCAAGACCGGCGAGCCGATGAGAAGCTCCTGGCAGCCGCAGGAAAGGCCCAAGTGGCCAATGAAGCCTTCATTCAATGGCTGAAGGGCGAAGCGCCCAAAAAGACGGGGCCATCTGGTATTGGTAAGGACAATTATACTTGGTATCAGAAAAACGTCCACCGCGTTCCCATCACCTGGGAAGAGGAAGTACAGCTTCTTCAACGGGAATTAGATCGGGCCTGGTCATCATTAAAATTGGAGGAAGAAAGAAATAAAAACCTACCTCCTTTAAAAGCAGCCGACACACCAGAAGAATTTGCTGAACTAACGGAAAAAGGTGTGCAGCGCATGATGCGGTTTTTAAAGGAAAATGATATAATGGTGATTAAGGATAATATGGAACCTGCTTTGAGAGAGCATATGGGTAAATATGTCCCCAAAGATAAACGAAACTTTTTCTCCATCGGTCTTCATATGGATCCCTTACCGCTATATTCTCATTTTTACCATTGGTTTGATCTAGCAGAAGTTCGAGATAATCCAAATCCAAACCCAATCCGCCATGGACCACCTCTTTATAATATGTATGATTCGAAAAGTGAAGGTATTGCCACGGCGGTGGAAGAAATGTTCATGCATGCGGGCCTTTATAATGATAGTCCTCGATCCCGGGAGATTGTCTGGATCATGCTGGCCCAGCGTGCTGCCAGAGGATTGGGTTCACTCTATGCCCATGCCAATATGATGACCATGGCAGAGGCGGGGCAGGTCCATGTGAAATGGACACCCAGAGGATGGATGGAGCGAGAGCCCCATTTGCTTCAATTTGAACAGCATCTCTATCTGCGCCAGCCGGGGTACGGCACCTGTTATATCACGGGGAAATATTTGATTGAAAACCTCATGGCTCAGTATGCAGAAAAGTTGGAGACAGAAGGTAAGCCTTTCACATTGAAAGAATTTTTGGATCAATTCAATCGGGCGGGGCATATCCCCGTAGAGTTGGTCCGACAGGAAATGATGGCGAATTAATATGAGGTACTAAATTATGAAAAAATTATTATTTATTTTTTGTTCGTTATGGCTCAATGCTCAAGAAGGCTATCCTGTTGAATGGGAGGTTGTGGCAAAAATTCGAGAAGAAGGTTTTCAGCGTTCAGAAATTTCCAATACATTGTCCTATATGACCGATGTTCTGGGCGCACGCCTCACCAATTCGGAAGATATGCGCCGAGCTCAGGATTGGGCAGTGAAAGAAATGCAGCGCATCGGGCTTACCAATATTGAAATAGAACCCTTTATGGATTATGGTGTGAGCTGGGATAATACCTTTTTTTCTCTCCATATGATTGAACCTGATTATCAGACCATGGTGGGGTATCCTATCGCCCATACGCCGGGTATTAATGGTAGACAAAAACTTGAAGTTGTAAGAACTGATATTAAGACAAAAGCTGACTTAGATAGGTATCGCGGACAATTGAGAGGAAAAGCTGTTTTAGCTTCGCCCCAGGTTTCAATTGATCAGAATCGTTATCGTGATGGAGTTGCGCGCTACACGGAAGAACAGTTGAAAGCTATTTCAGAAAAGCCTCTTCCAAAACCTCCCAGAGGTCCTCGTGGACCTGTCAATCCAGACTTAGTTGGTTCCGAGGAACGAAATGCATTCTTCAAAGCGGAAGGTGTTGCTGTGATACTGGAATCCCGCAGTGGTTGGATCGCCGCTGTAAGAGGGTTTGCCCGACCCGGAGCAAAAAAGGATAAATGGGATCGAAAAGGAACATTGGATCATCTGCCTCTTGTTGCCGTTACGCCTGAACATTATAACCGTATGGTGAGGATAACAGAACGGGATATTCCCGTCAAAATTGATATTGAAATTCAAACGAAAATTGGAAGAAAACGCCGGGAAGCACGTAATGTGCTGGGTGAGATTTCTGGAACTGATTTAAAAGACGAAGTGGTAATGTTAGGTGCTCATTTTGATACGTGGCATGCAAGCCCAAATGCCTCAGACAATACATCTGGAGTAGCAGTTATGCTCGAAGCCATGCGTATATTAAAGACCATAGGTGTGCAGCCAAGGCGTACCATCCGCATTGCACTCTGGTCTGGAGAAGAGCAGGGGCTTCATGGCTCCAGGGAGTATGTGAATAAATATTTCGGGAATCCAAATGATCCAGATGTGGGAAAGAAAACTGGCTATGACACATTTTCAGCTTACTTTAACCAAGACTACGGACCTGGACAATATAGAGGCATTTACTTACAGGATAATGAACATGTGCGAGAAGCCTTTACTTCATGGATACGCCCATTCAAGGATTTACAGATGAATACTATTGCATCTCAAAGTGTGGGCAGTACAGATCATATTCCTTTTGATCGGGCCGGGCTACCAGCGTTTCAATTCTTGCAAGATCGTGTGGGTGGTACTGGCGGACACACCAATTTAGATTTTTTTGATACAATTCCAATTGAAGATATCAAAAAAAATGCTGTAATTGTGGCATCATTCGTATATCATACAGCAATGCTCGATGAAACACTCCCTCGGAAGGGGAATTAAATGAAATGTTAAATCAATATGTTATTCTTATTGATCTGTATTTGTCTTAGATATGATATACGAAAAATAAATAATGTAACTTTAATCGAAATTTTTGACTAAAGGAGGTTAGCAATGTCAAGATTAATCAAATCAATTTTTATCACCTTTTTAGGTTTGACCATGCTCATCGCTAGCGATGATTGGTCCAAAAATAAGAAGGCCATCGACAAGTCCGTCGAGAAACACCGCAAGGCCCTTATCAAAATCAGTGACGCCATTTGGCACAACGCCGAACTGGCTTTAGAGGAACATAAATCCTCAAAAATTTTAGCCGACTATGCAGAAAAGAACGGTTTTTCTGTCGAACGGGGCGTGGCAGGGATGCCCACCGCATTCATAGCCACCTACGGTTCCGGCCGTCCACGGATCGGTATCCTTGGCGAATTTGATGCCAATGCGGGCATATCCCAAAAACTGCAACCGACAAAAGAAGCCAGAGTTGAAGGTGCCCCCGGTCATGGCTGTGGCCATAATATTTATGGTACGGGTAGTCTCGGTGCTGCCATCGCCATCAAAGAACTCATGGCCAAAGGTAAGTTGAAAGGGACGATTGTATTTTATGGCACTCCTGCAGAAGAAACCATATTCGGCAAAGTTTGGTTTGCCCGGGCCGGTCTCTTTAACGATTTAGATGTGTGCATGGATTGGCACCCCGGTGCGGATATGGAAGCATCCACCCAGAGCAGTAAGGCCCTCATTGATTTCCGCGTCAAATTCACAGGCAAAACTGCCCATGCTTCAGCAGATCCATTCAATGGGTTCAGTGCTGTAGATGGAATGGAACTCTTCACAACAGGCATCAACTATTACCGTGAGCATATTAAACCCACGGCCAGAATTCATTATCAAATTGAAAAGGCCGGGGATGTAGTAAATGTCGTCCCGGACAAGGCCCAAATTTGGGTCCGTGTGAGAGAGAATGATCGAGAAAGTTTGAATGTGGTGTATGAGCGTGTGAAGAAAATGGCTGCTGCCGGTGCCCTTATGGCCGAAGTGGAACATGAAATTAATCTCATATCCGGCATTTATGAAATTTTGCCTAACCGCCGCGGTGCGAAAGCTATCCAAAGTAATTTTGAAATGCTGGGGCCCATTACTTACACTAAATCAGAAGAGAAATATGCGAAAGCCATCCAGCGTGAAACGGGTAAGCCGGAAGTGGGAATGGATGGTATCATTCATCCCATCAAAGAAACCATGCCCGCACAGGGTGGATCTACCGATGTAGGCGATGTGAGTCAGATTGTCCCCGTGGTCAGGCTATCTACACCGGTGGCGCCAAAGGATGCCCCTTGGCATTCTTGGGCAGTGGTGGCTTGCACAGGAATGTCTATTGGCCATAAAGGTTTGATTCATGCATCAAAGGCTTTAGGTATGACCATGGTAGATTTATTTGAAAATCCACAACTGGTGAAAGAAGTAAAAGCAGAGTTTAAGGAGAGAAAAGGATCTACTAAATATGAGCCAATGATTCCTCAGGGACCGCCACCTATTCCTCAAAAATAAATTCAGTAAAATTATATTAAAAAAGGAAAGTCCATTATGGTAAGTAAGATTTTAATGTTATTCACAATGAGTCTATCGGTTCTCATGGCTGGCGAAGATAAACTCTTTTTTGGCCCTTGCAGTTCATTTTCAGCATCTATGAAATTCGATTGCTATCGGGATTATGAAGAAGTGGCCCAGTTTCTTACGGATGCTCACGCCCAGTATCCAAACCACACTCGCCTTGAATCCATTGGGAAATCTTATCAAGGTAGAGACCTTTGGGTTTTGACAGTAACAAATTTCAGTACTGGTGCTCCAGAAGACAAACCAGCGATTTGGGTAGATGGAGGTGTAGATTCGGATGAGGTTGTTTCTACTGAAGTCGCTTTGGGATTAATCCATCGATTGTTGACAAACGATGATCCGAGAATAAAGCAATTAATGAAAACTCGAACCTTCTATATTATGCCCAATATGATCCCAGATGGATCAGAATACCAGCACCACACTCCCCTTCGTCCCCGGGATTCAACATTAAAGCCATGGGATGATGATAATGATGGAAAAACCGATGAAGATCCTCCGGAAGATCTGGATGGGGATAATATGGCCCTTTCAATGCGGGTGGAAGACCCTGCCGGTGATTGGGTAAAGGATGAAAAAGATGAACGGCTGCTCAGGGCCAGAAAGCCTGATGATACAGGGCCCTTTTATAAGCGTTATAGCGAAGGAATTGATAATGATGGAGACGAAAAGTATAATGAAGATTGGCCTGGAGGTATCGATCCCAACCGAAACTATCCTGGGAATTGGTCTATTAAACAAAGGGGGTCTGGCCCTTTTCCTGGGTCTGAATCGGAATTGAGAACAGTTTTGGATTTTGTTCATGCCCATCCAAACATTGCTGCATCGCAGCATCTTCATTCTACCGGTGGTGTCATTTTAAGGCCGCCTTCCGTTCCGGAATTAAAATTACCTTCATCTGACTTAAGGCTATATGTGAACCTTTCTGAAAGTGGATTGAAAGTCACGGAATACGGGCTGGCCACATCCGTATACCAGTGGAATTGGCCTCGGGGATCTAGAAATAGCGGTAAAGGACAAATCCGGAGAATGGAGGATGGGACCATTAAAGGCCTTGATCCCTTTGATGGCCTGGGTAATTATTATGGACACGATGAGGAATATGACTCCTATGCAGCCTATGGTGGCTCTTTGGATGGAATGTATGAATTGTTTGGTATCCTGGCATTTGCCAATGAGATCTACCGTTTTGGGGAAGATTTGGATAATGACGGTAGGGTCTCTGCCTCAGAGCAATTAAAATACAATGATGAAAAAATGGGTGGGCAAGTATTTAAGGAGTGGACACCCTTTAACCATCCTACTTTAGGAGAGGTACAAATAGGTGGTTGGAAAAAATTCGGTCATAATAACCCACTTGCTTCTGAATTGCCCTTTGAAGTGGAAAGAAATGTGGACTTCATACTCATGCAGGCAGAAGCCATGCCTCAATTATTCATCACTGATGTTGAGCAGGATTATTTGGGAAAAAATGTTTACCGTTTAACCTTAACTGTGGCAAACCAGGGTTTTCAGCCCACGGAATTGGCCATTCGAATTAAAAATGGGAATGCGGTGCCAGTTCGAGCATCTATTTCCGCTGCCAAAAAGGTAATGGTTTTAGATGAAGATACTCAGAAGGATTTAGGCCATATCATGGGGAATGATGAAACTGAGATACAGTGGCTGGTTCATGGGAGCAAAGGAGCGGAAGTGACCCTAAAAACTTTTCATCCAAAAGGAGGCAGGTCAAGTAAGACAGTCAAACTGGGCCGTTAATTTCATGAGTTTGCATCGCTTACCTTATCCTGAATAAAGTATTTTCCACTATGAGATTCACTTTTGTACAAATCTTTTGGATAATCCTGATTGTAATTGGTCTTATTAGCATAAAACGGATTATTGCTCAAAAAGGATGGAGCCTCAAAAATTTCATCCGGGTAGAAGACGTGGATGATAAAACGTAATCTGATAATACTTTTGAGCTGTTTGCTGTTTGCCTGTGTCTGGTGGGAGGAAAGGACGGGCGGGGGACAAAAGGAGTTGATTTTCCATATTCTACCGCAATTGCCTCAGAATAGTGGTGGTTATTTCTTTATGACAGTCGCATCTAATTCGGAACCAGCAATCCATAAAGTTTATGCCTACGTCGGTATGAGAGATTATCATGAGTTTACCTATTCTGATTTATCTCAAGCTACTGTTAGTTGGCATTCTAATATGTATACCATGGAAGGAGATTCATTAGGTTATTATCGAAAACGTCGTTTTGTTGATGATGAATGGACATATATTAATGATAGCATTACCACCTTTACTGGGGATACGACCCAATTCATACCTGTCATGAGCCCCTTACAGGATGTTTCAAATGATAGCGGCATGGTTAGTACAACAATCAATATTCCGCCAATAATGTTTAATGATACACTTATTCTTGAAGCAGTTACCCTGGATCAATTTGATAATTGTCCATTGGATTCCTGCTATGTGGGCATTCCCATCCTGTTTCGTTAAACAGCAATATTTATTGACATCCTGACCGTACCCGGTCTATCTTTTGGTAAGCAGTTATATCTGTTAACCAATCATTTAGGCAACCTATTTATACATTTATTCGAACCAATCGGGGGATTAGCTTCCGAGGGATCCGCTCGTCATGTCTGCCTATTTCTCCATACCAAACCAACATAAGGAGTATCATATGGATACCAGTGTAGCCCTGACCATTATTGGCAGTGTTATGATTTTACTTGGCCTAGTAAAAAACCTAATTCCAAAGAAATTCAATCAAATTGTAATGGGTGATTTACATGAAGCTGCGGTCAATCCTGGAGCAGCCATGCGAATTGTTATTGGTGGAGCTTTTATAGCCGTTGGTATTATTGCAGTTTATTGTAGGAATTTACCTAACGATTCTGCCGCAATACTTTTGACTGGACTTCAAATTGGATTAGCTGTGATTTTGGTAACAATTATATCAGGTAAATTGCGTGGATTTATGGACGATATTCCTATACCACCTCTATTTATTTTTACTGGGTTAATTGCAATTGGATATTTTGCGTCTTAAAAAACTAAAAAATGATCTTTTGGATCATCAAATCAATAAACAAGTGAGGATTATATGAATCTACAACTGTTGTTCCGTATTTATGGTGGCCTCTCCATCATCAACGCCGTGTCATTTGTGTTAATGACTGAAACATTTTTGACCATGGCAGGATTAAGACCAACCCCCGGTACTGTTGCCATCGCTCAAGCACTCGGCACCGCCTTATTATTTATAGGGATAATTTCCTGGCGGACACCGGATATTGCCGGTGATGCTTTGCCGGCCTATGGTAAATTGTTTGCAATCGGACTATTATTATTTGTCGGTACCGTTGGATATCATATATCTATTGGTATTGCTTCAGGTCCGCCGGCCTATGGGAATTTGGGCGTCAGTTTTGTATTGGCCGTTCTGTTCTTTTTGCAAAGTAAAAAATAACCAAACTCTGTAGGGGCGATCCGCCAGCCGGCGGACGAGCCCCTACGATTAAACATGCATATTCATGTAAAGACGCATTGCGATGCGTCTCTACGAACAACAAACAACGGAGAATAAATCACTATAACCGCGAGGCATGCCTCGCTAATACATAAAAAAATATTAATGTAGAGACGTCCCGAAATATCGGGATGTCTCCACGAACTACGAATAAATAATCCGAGATGATTAAAGCCCCGTCCTGTCGAATAGAGAGCTAAGATAGGCGGGGCTTTTTTTTTATTCACGAATGCCCCTATTTTCACCGCCATGAAAAACGACCCCCAATCCCTCAAACCATTATTTCACCTTGATCCGGAAATTGTTTTTTTAAACCACGGATCCTACGGTGCCTGCCCCACACCTGTATTTGAAGCCTACCAGAATTATCAGAAAGAATTGGAAATACACCCCATCCAATTCATGCAGGAAAGGGTCTATGAATTATTGGACCAATCCCGTGCTGCCCTTGGGGCCTATATCAACTGCCATAAAGATGATGTGGTTTATGTGCCCAATCCTACCCACGCCGTGGGTACCATTATCCAGAATACGAAACTCCTCCCCGGTGATGAAGTGCTATCTACGAATTTGGAGTATGGGTCCTGCGATCGGATGTGGGTGTACGATGGCGCCCAGCGTGGATATAAATATATCCAGGCCAATATGACCATGCCTGTGGTAGACACAGAGACATTTTGTAATGAATTCTGGAACCACGCATCTGAAAAAACGCGATATATTTTTATCAGTCAGATTACCAGTTCTACGGGGATGATTCTGCCTATCCCTGAGATTATGGCCGAAGCAAAAGCCCGCGGCATCGGCACCATTATTGACGGCGCCCACGTGCCGGCGCACATTCCATTGGATATTCGAGAATTAGATCCGGACTATTATACGGGTGCGCTTCATAAATGGTTATGCTGCCCCAAAGGGAATTCATTTCTGTATGTGAAACGGGCGTTGCAGGAGGGGATTCAGCCCTTGGTAAAAAGTTGGGGTTGGGGTGAAGAATATGACGCATTTAAGGATTCTACTCAATTGCATAGCCATAGCCGATTCATTAATGTATTTCAGTGGCAGGGGACTCGAGATATGGCCGCTTTTTTCACGGTCCCAGAGGCGATTCAATTTCAGGCGGACTATGGTTGGGATGATGTGCGTCAGCGATCCATGGATACGGTGCGATCTATTCGAGATGAGGTGACATCCATGACGGGATTGCCAAAAATTTGCCCCGATGATTGGTTGGGGCAGATGGCGACAATTTTATTTCCATCTGATAATGCAGTAGCATTCAAAGAAACATTATATCATGATCATGGTATTGAAATGCCCACCATGGCGCCGGATGGTCAGAGTGGTAGAC